>JBKJRG010000218.1:0-24716 GCA_046594805.1 Opitutaceae bacterium
GTTCCTTCACCCGCGAGTGCGCGGTGATCCATTCGGCAATGGCCGCATCGTCGGCCCCGGTCGCGACGAAAGCTTTGAACGCCTCGGCGTCGATGCCGGTGAAGTCGAAGAGGTAGCGGTCGAGCGGGCAGTTGTAGTGATATTCGCCGGCGGTGCCGGCGAGGACGGCGCGGCATTTGTCAGTCATGCGCGGGGCATGGATATAGCCGGCGAGTGTTTCACGCGGGCTGCGGGGAAATTCCTTCGTGAGGTCTTTGGCGGGAATGGGCATGGGAAAATTATTTCAGGCCCTTGGCGGCGTCGTGGCTGACGGGGCGATGTTATTTCCCTTACGCTTTTTTGCGAAGTATTTTTCGCTTCTCGGGCAGAAATGCACACCAGACAGCTTTTCCGGCTGCACGCCTCCGCACAAAACTTCGAGCTGGCGTCGCAACGCCTGTCGCGCGCGGTGCAGAGTAACGTCGAATACGGCGCGGGATAGCTTAAGGTCGTGGGCGACGACCAGTTTGATCTCACCTCGCAAATCGACGCGACGAATCAGCTCGGCATAACGCGGCTTCAACGCGGGCAGCAATCCTTCGAAACACGCGCAGACCGCCCTTTCCCATTCCACCGAGGGCAGTCCCCCGCCATTGACGCGCAGTTCGTTCGCGAGACGTTCCGCCCGCCGGCGATCAGCATTGGTTTTCCGATAGTGATCCACGATCGCGTTTCGCAGCACCCGGTAGAACCAGGCCACGATCCGTTCGTGGCGCCGCAGTGAAACGCCGTTTTCCAACGCGCACTGAAGGCTTTCTTGAAGAACGTCGTCGGCATCGGTTTCGCTGCCAAGCCGGGCGATCAAAAAACGACGGAATGCCGCGTGTTCCGCCAAGAGCGCGCCGATGGCGGGTTCAGGCAACGCAGCGGATTTCTTTGCGCGTTTGCTCATAAGGCCGCGCGCGCTTTCCGACTCCTAACTAAGAACCCAACTGAGGCGAGCACTGCCAGAATGCGCAGGGGGCAGCCAAAAATGAGAAGCGGCGTTCACTTACGGTGAAACGCAGCTCACGCGTTAATCCCTTGAACTTTCGCAGTTAACTCGCAATTTTTTTCGACGGTTAGCGCCTCGTTCCGCCCGCCAAGTGAAAGAAAGCATGGGAATTTTGCAGCGCTCACGTGTGGGACGCGGCCTGATGGACGATTTAGCGGCCGACAAGTAAATTGCCGGGATTCGCTGCGTTCACGCGCCGCAACAATCGCATCGACAAAAAAGGAAGCCATCATGTCTCACGAAAAATACCAGGATTGTATCGAAGCCTGTCACGAGTGTCTCGTGGCCTGCGAACACTGCGCAACGGCGTGTTTGCATGAAGCTGACGTCAAGATGATGGCTCTTTGCATCGAGCTCGATCGAAGCTGCGCCGACATTTGCGCGCTCTCCGAACGCGAAATGGCCCGCGGCTCGGAGTTTGCCGAGCGGGTTTGCCAGCTTTGCGCCGAGATCTGCGATGCCTGCGGCGCGGAATGCGCCAAGTGCAAGATGGATCACTGCAAGGCATGCGCCGAAGCGTGCCGCAAGTGCGCGGAAGCGTGCCGCAAAATGGCCGGCTCCGGTGCCCGCCGCTAATCAGTTGCTTGCTTGGCGCCGCCGAATCCCGGCGGCGCTTTCGTCTTCCAATCAGCCTAATCAAGCCTCCGCGTCGAGATGGCGCGAGCGAGCCAGCCGGATCGATATTGCAACGTACACTTGGTCCGCTAACACCAGAGTGTTGCGAGTCCGGTGTTGGGCTCGGATGCATCTCATAGACCCCGTCAGGCGCAATGTCGGAAAAATCACCCTCATGAAACTCGTTGAATGGTCGATGGAGCGAGTGGAGTTCGTAACGCTCTCGTCGTGAGCGACCCCACGTCGATCGAATCATTGTTGCGGCGCGATCGCTGGCTCGTCGCCGGCGCGCTTTTGCTCGTGGTCGCGCTCTGCTCGGCTTGGATCGTGCCGTTGGCCCGCGACATGCATGGCGCGATGGACGGATGGTCCGCGTGGATGACGACGAGCACATGGGATCTCACGCATCTGGCGCTGCTCTTCGCGATGTGGGTGGTGATGATGGCGGGCATGATGCTGCCAAGTGCGGCGCCGGGGTTGTTGTCATACGCATCCGTGATTCGCAAGAGCTCCGACAGCGAGCGCGCGCCGGCCCATGTATATGCGTTCGCCGGAGGTTATCTGCTCGTTTGGACCGCTTTTAGTTTGCTCGCGACAATCTTGCAGCGACTGCTGGCGCAATGGCTGCTGCTTTCGCCGATGATGGAATCGCAAAACCCCATTTTCGGAGGCGTGCTGCTCATGGTGGCGGGAGTTTATCAATTCACCCCTTTCAAGCGCGCCTGCCTCGATGGGTGCCGGTCACCGGCGGAACTCTCGACCCGCGATTGGAAACCTGGCGTTGCCGGGGGCTTTTATCTGGGTGTGGCTAACGGGCTCTATTGCCTCGGCAGCAGTTGGGCGCTCATGCTTTTGCTCTTCGTCGGTGGCGTGATGAATCTGTGGTGGATTGCGGCGCTGACGATTTTCGTATTGCTCGAAAAAGTAGCGCCGTTCGGTGCATTCGGCGTTCGGCTCTCAGGCGTGCTGATATTCGCAGCCGGAGTTTGGATTCTGGCGCGGAGCTTCGTTTAATGTGGCCGTTCGCTCCCAAAATCTTCGGAGCTACAACCAGCGCAGTCCGAACACGAAGAAACCGGACGACACGATGCCGAGTCCCAACGCGATAGCGGCGCTCAGCCACTTCTCGCGCCGCTCATACGCCATCACGAGACCCGTCAGAACAAGTGGGATCAGGCCCACGGCCAACGCGTTCATCGACAAACTCCACAGCTTCGTCAGCAGCCAATCGCGTTGGGCGAGCGGCGCGCCGGCTCACACGCCATTTAAGGTAACTATAACCGCGCAGTCGCATTCGCATCGCTGTCGCAAAATACCGTGCTGAAAGCTAAAAGTGGGAAAAGAGCCTGTTAGAGGCTTTGATTCAACAAAATCGTGTATTTCTTGATCGCACCTTCGGAGGTCGACAATTCGAGGAGAGCTGGCCTCGCGATCAGCCCCGACAGCCCCGGTCTGAAAAGCGACAAAGCTTATTTGTTGGCTTCCGGTCGACTCGCCACATTGCGGCTATCCCTCGAGATCACGCCAGTTTCTGCGATGGCCAGTTGAAATGCCCCGCGACTACCCCGGATATCAACCGTGTAGGTGGTTGGCTCCGCCACCAGACCCTTCCTATGGATCTTGGTGATTTCGCCATCGCCGGCCTCACGGCGAATCGTCTGCTGAACAGCCGCCGGGGTATCGGCGAATTTAGTTCCGATGGGCGACACGGGCGGTATTTCCTCGGGCCTTAACAGCGTTCCGTCTTCCGCAATATAGAGTCGTGAGTTTCGACCGCGCTCCTGAAATTCAATGCGATAGGCCATGCGACCATCCAATGTGTCCGTCCTGATGGTCGCAACTTCGCGTCCCTCTGCTTTTTTTACAATCGTCTCCTGTACCTTAACCGGCAGGTCCGTGAGTTTGACTTTAGGGAGTAAGACGGGCGCTACAAATTCCGAATAGACGGAGGCAGCCGCGCTAAAAGTATCCGCCGGCTGTTGGCGCGAGTCGCTCAGGAGCGTGCCGTCCGCGGCAACGAGGACGTGCGGGTTCGGCGCGTTGTCGCGCTCTAACTCGACATCATAAACAGTCTTTCCTGCCAGGGTACGAACCGTGACCCCCTTTATCGCGACGGCACCGGTCGCAGTCAGTGCGCGTTTAACTGGATCGGGAAGTCTGTCGATTTCGACACGTTCCGCGCCCTGCGTCCACGGCGCAGCCAACAACATCGCCGCGACTAGTCGAAGCTTCAATTTTACATTCATGGATAATTATACCACTGAATGCGGCGTCACGCCATAGAGCGGAGCGCTCATTTGCGGCCCGGACATTCTCGGGTAGTCCAGAGCATTTGCCCCATCAGAAGAAAGTTCGCCAATCAGGCGGAGAGCGTAGCCGGACGGTATGAGATCAGCGGACATCTGGCAAATCGAGGCCCAATCCCGCAGCACGCGGATGACTGCCATTTATCATGGCTGGCGATGTCGCTGCCGAGGCGCTTGAGTGGGAAAACATGCAATCTCGCATGCTCCGTCACGAAAGCGCGAAACGCCTCGTCCAGTAACGCGACAGGATTGGTTGCTCCTACTGCCATGGGACTCGGGGTTATTCCAGTAATACGCTTGGGCAGTGGCGATCCCTGAAGGTTTCAGAGATTTCGATCAGACGCCCTACCGCCTGTTTGGAAAGTGTAAGAAATTCCAGGTGGATTGCCCCATACTACGCGCCGGGTAGCGCCCGATTGAACATCGGGAGCTTGTGCATTAGATTGGAGCATCGCGTTCAGCCGGTCGCGATTCTATACCTCTATACGAAAACGGGCCATGCGCACAAACGGGCGCCCAGCATTGAACGCGCACAACCAGTAATATTGCGAAACGAGCAAGAATAATTATCATGTTACGACAAGCCAAAGTATTCAAAAGCTTAAAGCTCCGCGCGCGCGACGGGGACATCGGCAACGCCAAGGAGTTCTACTTCGATGACGAGCATTGGACGGTGCGCTACCTCGTCGCCGATACCGGAGGTTGGTTAAGTGGCCGGCGGGTTCTGATTTCGCCTTACGCGTTGGGTTCCACAGTTGAGGCGGCGGGCGTCGTCCCCGTGGACTTGACGAAAAAACAGATTGAGGAGAGCCCTTCGCTGGCGACCGACCAACCAGTTTCCCGCCAATACGAGATGCAATATTACGGTTATTACGGATGGCCGGTCTATTGGAACGGCCCGTATGTCTGGGGTCCAGCCGCTTACCCTGCTCCTTTGGGCGTGGGACTGGCCGACCGTAGTCCCGAATCCGCTCATCGTGAGAAAGAGGGCGATCCGCATTTGCGCAGTACACACGATGTGACCGGCCATCACATCCAGGCGCAGGATGGAGAAATTGGGCATGTCGAGGATTTTATCGTCGATGACGAGGCGTGGACGATTCGTTATTTGGTCGTCGATACGAAGAATTGGCGGGCCGGAAAACACGTCCTGGTTTCACCGCAATGGATTGAACGAGTAAGCTGGAGGGAGTCGAAAGTCTTCATCAATCTGCCTCGTGAAACCATCAAGCAGTCGCCCGAATACACGCCGGAATGTCTCAACCGGGAGTACGAAACGGAACTGCACCGGCATTACAGCCGGCAAGGCTATTGGGCTGACGACCCGGCAGGCAAAAAGCACTGAAGCGTGAAAGAACAATAGAAAATAGAAGGGACATATGAAGAACCGCAAAAATAAACCCAACGAGCACTCACACCGCGAAAGCAGTCCTGAGCCAGAAGAGATCGCGCGTCGCGCGTATCAACTCTACCTGGAGCGAGGAGGCGACCCGGGCCGCGACTTTGATGATTGGCTTCAAGCTGAACGCGAGTTGAAGGAGCGCGTCCAAGTTGGGATGAGCTATTGAATTGAGAATTACCGCCAGGGCAGTGAGACGAAGTTTAATTACATTTTATGAGCCCATTTCTCCTTGTCACCATCGTGCTGGTTGCACTGGTGGTGATGGTCGGCCTGTTCGTTGTCGGCCTCTTCAACAAACTCGTCGCGCTGCGCAACCGTTTCAAGAACGCCTATGCACAAATTGACGTGCAGCTCAAACGACGCTACGACCTGATTCCGAATCTGGTCGAAACCGCGAAGGGTTACCTTAAACACGAACGCGGCACGCTCGAAGCCGTCATCGCCGCGCGCAACGCCGCGTCGTCCGCTAGCGTGGGTGCCGCCGCCAATCCCGGCGACCCCGCCGCAATGAAGCAACTCGTCAGCGCCGAAGGTTCGCTCACTGGCACGCTCGGTCGCCTGTTCGCGCTCTCCGAGGCGTATCCCGATCTCAAGGCGAATACGACGATGCTGAGCCTGATGGAGGAATTGACTTCGACGGAGAACAAAGTCTCCTTCGCCCGGCAGTCGTATAACGATTCGGTCATGGGTTACAACACCCAGCGTGAAGTGTTCCCGAGCAGTCTCATCGCCGGCATGTTTCGCTTTACCGCCGCCGAGTTGTTCGTCGTGGATAAACCGGAACAACGCGAAGCGACGAAAGTTTCGTTCTCGTGAGATTTAGCCTGCTGCAAGAAGGACGCGGGTGTTAATCGCCGCGTGAATGCGGCGACATCTGCAACGGCCAGGGCGCTCCGCGGGCCCGGTCGCTGAAACACCGTAGCGCAATGGATTTTTTCGAGCACCAGGACATAGCCAGGAAGAAGACGAAGTTGCTGGTCGTTTACTTCGTGATCGCGGTCGCGTGCATCATCGCCTCGGTTTATCTCGCCAGTCTGCTGATTTTCCACGGCGTCGGGTCTCAACCGCAAGAGGGTGGCCCGCCGGTCGAACTCGCGCTATGGGATCCCAAACTTTTCCTCTACGTCGTGTCGGGCACGCTTGGGGTTGTCATCATTGGCAGCCTCTACAAAACGGCGGCCCTGGCTAAGGGCGGCAGTGCCGTCGCGGAATCGCTTGGCGGACGGCTCGTCAATCCCAACACGACCCATCCCGATGAGCGCAAATTGCAGAATGTAATCGAGGAAATGGCTATCGCCGCCGGCGTTCCCGTCCCTAAAATTTATGTGCTCGACGACGAAAAGGGCATCAACGCTTTTGCCGCCGGCCACGCGCCGGGCGACGCCGTCATCGGCGTCACGCGCGGTTGCATCACCATGCTAAGCCGGGATGAGTTGCAGGGCGTCATCGGCCACGAGTTCAGTCACATCCTCAATGGTGACATGCGTCTGAATCTGCGTCTCATGGGAGTCATCTTTGGCATCGTGTGTCTCGCGGTAATCGGACGGATCCTGATTTACTCGCGCGGCGGCCGGGACCGGAATCCGCTGATGCTCCTGGGGCTGGCCCTGATCGTCATCGGCGCAATCGGCGTCTTCTTTGGCCGGCTCATCCAGGCCGCGCTCAGCCGACAACGGGAATTCCTGGCCGATGCCTCCTCGGTTCAGTTCACCCGCAATCCTGCGGGGCTCTCCGGCGCGCTGCAAAAAATCGGCGGAGTCGGATCGCAGGTCGAATCTGCCCACGCCGGAGAAGCCAGTCACATGTTCTTTGGCAACGGCCTGGGCAAACCGTTCCTCGGGATGATGGCCACCCACCCGCCGCTCGCCGAGCGCATCCACGCCATCGATCCCGCTTGGGACGGGAAATTCAAGACCACCAACGTCGCTGCGGTGGCGGCCGAAACGGCGCGCGCTGCGGCGAAACCAGCCTCATCACGACTCCCGTTTCCGTCGATTCCCGGGATGCCCGGCGCAAGGCCGGGCGACGCCGGGTTCGCCCCCAACGCCATCCTGACGGGCGCGGTGCTCTCCCATTTGGGCCAGCCAACGCCGTTACACCTCCGCTACGCCGAGGAGTTACGCGATTCTTTCCCCGAAGAGATTCAGTCCGCCGCTCGCGAATCGCTCGACGCGACCGCGCTCATCTACGCGATGCTCCTCAGCACGGACGAAACTTTGCGCGCGAAGCAACTCACGGAACTGGCCAGGCGAGTCGCGCCGGGGATGGGCGAAAAAACCGCCTCCCTCTGGCCTGAAGTCGCGCCCATCGCCGCTCGCGCCCGGCTGCCGCTCGTGAACCTCGCCTTGCCTGCGCTGCGCCACCTTCGGCCCGACGAGTTCGAGCAATTCAGCCAGGCGTTGCAATGGCTCATCGAGAGCGACGGGCAGATTGAAATCTTTGAATTCGTCCTGCAGAAAATGGTCCGCCGCCACCTCGCATCGCAGTCGGGCGAAACGCGCCCGACCTCCATTCAATACCACACGCTCAAACCGCTCGTGCCGGATTGTAGCGTCGTGCTATCGGCATTGGCGAACGTCAGCAGCGGAAACTCCGGCGAAATCCAAAAGGCATTCCATGCGGGCGCGCCCCATCTGCGGTCGAAGTCCGACGGGCTGCAGCTCCTGCCGCGCGAAAAGTCCGGGCTGGAACAACTGGATGCCGCACTTGACCGCCTCGCGCTGGCCGCGCCGCAGATCAAAAAGAATCTGCTCGAAGCCTGCGTGCAGGTCGTCGGCGGGGACGGGGTGATCCAGGAACGCGAAGCTGAATTGCTTCGCGCCATCGCCGACACGCTGGATTGTCCGATCCCACCATTTGTGCAGAGTCCCGAAGGTTAAATCCATCCAAAGGGGGAGAACTCTCGATCAAGGCATCCCACAGCCTGCGTCGAAAGTGTAAGAAACTCCCGGAAGGTTCCCCATCTTACGCAACGGGTGGCCCTCTATTGAACTTCAGCCGCTTGCGCATTACATTGCGCCGTTGCGTTCGGGCTGACCCGCCCATGTGCATTCCCACAACATCGACGGATGACCGATAAATTCCATGAAAACACGAATCTTAATTGTCACGTTGGCATTTGCCATCCTCAGCGCGGGCGCTCTGCTCTTCGCTCAAACGCCACGGCAGAATAAGTCGAAAGACATGCCCGCGAAAGACACGTCCATGATGGCGAACATGATGAAGGACCCAGCCATGATGCGACAGATGTGCCAGCAGATGGCGAAGGATCCCGAAGCCATGAAGATGATGTGCCAGGAAATGATGAAGGACGAGACTGCGATGCGCACCATGTGCGACTCCATGATGGAAAATACGAAGATGCGGGAAATGTGCAGGCAAATGATCCAGCAATACGATCAAAAGGAACGCAACCGATAGCCGGGCCAGCCAAGCCAGCATACTGTTACCGATGAATCCCGCGAAACAGACGGTCATCATCACTGGCAGTAGCGGACTGATCGGGTCCGAGGTCGTGCGAGGACTGGCAGCGCGCTACAACGTCATCGGCTTCGATCGGAGCGGGCCGCCTCATCCGCCGCCGGAAGCGGAATGCATCTGCGTCGATCTCACCTCGGATGAAAACACCGCCGAGGCTTTCGAACGGGTGCGGTGCGGCTATGGCACGCGCATCGCCTCGGTGATTCATCTCGCGGCTTACTATGATTTCTCCGGCGAACCAAGCCCACTCTATGAAAACCTGACGGTCGGTGGCACCGAGCGGATGTTGCGGGCCTTGCAGGCGTTTGAAGTCGGGCAGTTCGTGTTTTCGAGCACAATGCTCGTCCATGCGCCCACGGAACCCGGCCACCCGATTAATGAAGACTCGCCGCTTGATCCCAAATGGCCTTATCCTCAGTCGAAGGTCGATACCGAGAAGCTAATTCAGCGCAAGCGAGGCAATATCCCGACGGTGATACTGCGAATCGGAGGTGTTTACGACGATCACGGCCATTCCATTCCGATCGCCCACCAAGTTCAACGCATTTACGAACGCCAAATCACCAGCAAGCTTTACCCCGGCGATACGTCACATGGGCAGGCTTTTATTCATCTCGATGACGTCGTCGAGGCGATCGCCCTCGCGGTTGAACGCCGCGCGCAGTTGCCGATGGAAACCACATTACTCCTCGGCGAACCCGATACAGTGAGCTATGACGAACTTCAGCGAACGTTCGGCCGTCTGATTCACGACGAAGAATGGGAGACCCGGCATATTGCGAAACAGCTGGCGAAGGCCGGTGCCTGGGTGGAAGACGCCGTCCCGTTTCACGATGCATTCATCAAGCCGTGGATGATCGATCTTGCAGACGACCATTTCGAATTGGATATCAGCCGCGCTCGCTCGGCGCTCGGGTGGGAACCACGACATTCGCTACGCGACACGATCCCCAAAATGATCGCCGCTCTGAAAAACGATCCGGAGGGATGGTATCGTGAGAATAGACTCACATTTCCGAGCAGCCTCAAGCGGGAAACCCAAGGGGAAAGCTCGGGAGACCAGTCGTCGCGCATAAATCTGGAGAGCCTATGAATACATGAACACCGGGTTTCCGCCAAAGTAATCACAACCATGCGTCCAACCTACAGACCCGGTAAATCTCACGCGTGGATTGCAGAACCGAAATACGGCCCTCCTACGAGTCAAGGCGCATGAACTCGGACCCCTTCTCGACGACGACCTTGTATATCTGCCCTATGCACCCGGAGGTGCAGCAAGGCAACCCCGGCAGGTGTCCGAAATGCGGGATGCAGCTCGTGCCGAAAGATCGCGATGATCGCGGCCCGGCTAGTCAAAAGCGGCGTCAAGCCCACGACGGCAACGGACACGAGCATCTCGAAATGTCACCGCACGAAGAGCACGGCGCGATGCCGGAAATGACGCGCGACATGCGACGCAAATGGCTCTGGACAAACTTCACGATCATCTCGCTCGGCCTATGGCTGATAAGCAGCCCGTTCACGTTCGGGTATGAGAGCGAAAACATGATACGGAGCGATGTGATCAGCGGTGTGCTGCTCACATTCTTCGCGACGCTCGCTCTCTGGCCGCGCTTCGATTTCATCGGTCGTTGGAGCGTTTCGTTCGTTGGAGCGTGGTTGCAATTTGCGCCGCTCGTATTCTGGGCGCCGACCGCCGTGGTTTATGTAAACGACACGCTGGTCGGCGTAATCTCGATCACGTTGTCGATCCTCGTTCCGATGATGCCAGGTATGGCGCATCACATGGAGATGATGAAGCCAGGGCCGGAAATTCCGCCGGGTTGGACTTACAATCCATCTTCATGGCACCAGCGCGCGCCGATGATTGGTCTTGCGCTCGTCGGCTGGCTTGCCTCGCGGTATCTTGCCGCTTACCAGCTCGGTTATATCGAAGCGGTTTGGGAGCCGTTTTTCGGCGCCGGCACGGTGAAGGTGCTTACCTCCGACGTTTCAAAGATGTTTCCGATTTCCGACGCAGGACTCGGGGCGACAGCTTATGCGTTCGAGATGCTGATGGGCTGGATGGGCGGCAAGGAGCGTTGGCGGACCATGCCGTGGATGGTGACGTTTTTTTTCATCCTCGTCGTTCCACTCGGCATCACGAGTATTGTGCTTGTCATGCTCCAGCCCATAGCGGTGGGACATTGGTGCACGATCTGCCTGGCGACTGCGCTCGTGATGTTGGTGATGATCCCGCTCGCGGTGGACGAGGTGATCGCGATGAGCCAGTTCATGAAGACGAGCGTGCGCAGCGGAAAATCCTTCTGGCGCACGTTTTGGGTCGGCGGCACTGTGGATGAGGAAAACCAAGACCAGCGGACGCCACGCTACGGGGCGCCGGCGTCAAAGATGGCGAAGCCGATGGTGTGGGGTGTCACGGCCCCTTGGAATCTGCTGCTGAGCGCCGCGCTGGGCATCTGGCTCATGTTTGCGCCGGCAGTGTTCGGCACTGCTGAGCGAGCGGCGAACAGCGATCATTTGGTGGGGGCGTTGATCACGACGGTTGCGGTGATCGCGATGTCGGAGGTCATACGCGCGGGCCGGTTCCTCAATGTTCTCTTGGGCGCGTGGATCATCGCGTCGCCGTGGTTGCTCTCCGGCGCGACTACCGCCGCAAAGTGGAACGATGTCGGCGTCGGCGTGCTCCTGATCGCCCTGAGTTTTCCGCGCGGAGTAATCAAAGAAAAATACGCGGGCTGGGACCGATTGATTGTATGAAAAAGGAAACCCACAGCGAAACCTGGCCGCGGCTGTTACTGCTCCTGCTTTTGATGCTGCCGGTCTTCATTCTCTTTCTGATCCCCGGCGGAGGCCTGGTGTATGGCGGGTTTTGGTTCTGGATTGCGGTGTTGCTTTGTTGGGCGCTCATTTGGGGCATACTCGGCGTGCCCAAGGAGGTGGTGCCCACGCTTGAGGAAGAACACGAACTGCGCGTCCTAGCCGAGCAGGAGCAGCCCGAGGCCGTGCGCGAGGTGATGAAAGTTCGGATGGCTACCGCTGAAGCGGGCGTCCAAATCTTTCGCGGCCGACTCCGCGAATCCGCGAGCACCGCATTCGATAAGCTCAAGCGCGCGGTCTCACCGGGAATCGTGCCGCTGTTGCAGGAGGACAAAAGGCTCGGCGCGGCGATTCTGCTGATGCCAAAATCGGTTGAACAAGAGAAGCTGGAGAAACCCAGGCGTCCGTTCCTCCACTGGCTGCTTTTTGGCCTGACGGTGCTCACGACAACGTGGGCGGGCGCCGCGCACCAAGGCGTCAACTTGTTGCGCGAACCGGAACGCTTCGCCGTTGGACTGCCGTATTCACTTGGGCTATTGGCCATCCTGGGCGTGCACGAGCTTGGCCACTACTTCATGGCGCGCCGGCACGGAATCAACGTGACGCCACCTTTCTTCATTCCGCTGCCTTTCGCGCTCGGCACGTTCGGGGCGTTTATCCAGATGCGCTCGCCGAGCGAAACCCGGCGCGCTTTGTTCGATGTCGCCGTGGCGGGACCGCTCGCCGGACTCGTGATCGCCATACCCGCGCTCTTAATCGGGCTGCGTTCCTCGGCAATTCTCCCGCCCGACGTCATCCAGGCGCCGGGCTTTGCCGGGGGCACGTCGGCGGGCTCGTCCATCTTGTTTGCGTTGCTGGCGAAGCTGTCGTTGGGCGACGCACTGGAATTCGGTCACGTCCTCCGGCTCAGCCCGCTCGCGTTCGCCGGCTGGCTTGGAATTTTCATCACAGGATTGAATCTCCTGCCGATCGGCGCGCTCGATGGCGGGCACGCCGCACGCTCGATGTTCGGCAGCCGCGTCGGCGGCACCATTAGCACCATCGCCGTGTGGTCGCTCTTCCTGCTCGCGCTGTTTGTCTGGCCGGCGCTGATGCTGTGGGCGCTTATCGCGTTCTTTCTCGCCGGCGCGGGCACGCCGCCGCTGAACGACCTGACGCCGATCACCTCCGGCCGTCGCTGGTTGGGATACGCAACGTTTCTCATTCTCGCGCTCATTCTCGTCCCACTGCCGCACACGCTCTGGCCAGCGGCCGGGATTTATTGTCCATATCTATAGCACACTAATTCGAACAATGAGGATTCGTATGATAAACGACATGATGGGTGGAATGGCGACCTGGGGGATCGTTGGCGTGTTGCTGATCGTGGTCCTCGTCATTGTGATCGCGAAGCTGCTCAAAAAGTGAGGCGATGCCGCGATCTGCCTGACGGCGAATCATCGTGAGATTCTTCTGCCGCGATCAGTCCGTGAAACTGGCGTTGCATCTGGATAAGTTCCGGGGCGCGACGTTCTCCTATCAGAACACCGCTGGAATGCCGGAGGTGCGGCTGGAAAAGCCCGTGCCGACCGCGCGCCGGGATCTGCGCGAGTGCGATTTGGATTTCATGTTCCGCTACGACATATTCCCGCCTGATATTTTGCAGTTCCTCGGCGAGTGGGAGCTCGATGGCCGTGAGATGCGAGTCGGGGATACGATTGTCCAGCAGGCGCAGGTGCCGCCCGGGCGGGGCTTGTATTTGCTTTTTGCGGTGCGAGTGCTGGCCGTATATCGTGACGAGCGGCGGGCGGGTTTCAGTTACGGCACGTTGCTGGGACATCCTGAAAGCGGGGTGAACGAGTTTTCATTCAGGGCGACGACGGCCGAGATCGCGGCGACCGTGCGCACCCTAGCCGCGCCCGGCCTGGCGCTGAGCCGATTGCTCGCTCCCGTATTCACGCGACCGTATGTCGCGTTCTGCAATCGCCGGGCGCTGGAACACATGGTGACAACATTTCTCAGCGCCAACGCATGACTAGCTAGGACTACGCCCCAAGGTTATCTGGTCGTCTGGACGGGTATTTAGTTTGCTCGCGACAATCTTGCAGCGACTGCTGGCGCAATGGCTGCTGCTTTCACCGATGATGGAATCGCGGGACCCGATCTTCGGTGGCGTTCTCCTCCTGGTGGCGGGAGTTTATCAATTCCTCCCTTTCAGCGCGAATCGTCGGGCGACATTGCCGACCCAGAATGACAATGGAACGAGTAGCGTGAGTTGCGCCAATGGCAGCACGCCCAAACGGGTTCCGGGGACAACGGGCATCCGCTCGTTATATGACCAGCGGCCGAGCGCGACGCCTCCGAGTTCCACTGCGCAGGCGATTCCGAGTGCCAATAGTGCGAGCGCGAGAAACGTCTTCGCTCCGCCTGCCCTACCCCAGCGCCAGTCGCGCCAGACCGCGGCTCCGGCGGCATACGCGAGCAGGGTTAGGAATACATCTCCGGCTGACGCGAGCGTGCATCGTCCGATCGTTTCCCGCCACGGCGACCCATCGAAATCGCGATACGCCGGCATCTGCAGCATTTCCCAAAACCAGTTGGTCGCAAAGGCGGCGCCGATTGCTGTGCCGAGATACCATGACCACTCTCGCCGATCGCCGCTGGCCGTTCGGCGCGGGACTGAATTGTCGCTGTTCATATCGCGTTTCACCGGAAATAGCGCCCGGGAACTTCAGGGCTTCACGTTGACCTTGAAATCCAACTGCCCCTGCCCCCGCGGGCCATCGTAGCGCAACCGTGCGGTCCAATCACCGGCCATGTCGGGTTTAATTTTCGCGCGATACCGGCCAGGTTCCCCGGTCGGCGTCGTCGCGCCGCCGGAATGCATCGGCATGCCGGGCATATTCATTTCAAGATCGAACTTCACTGCGCCAACGTCGACCGGCTGTTTGGCGGCTGAGTCCAGAAATTCGACAATCACGTCGTTCATCCCGGCGCGCAGGCCGCCGTCGGGACGATAAAAATTTACCGTGAGTCCATTGACGCTGCGGGTGGCGAAAGGCGTGCCGACTGCGCTGGCACTCGCGGACGAAGCGTCGCGGGACGAATTCTTCCAAAAATAATATCCACCCGCAGCCACAGCGACGACGACGATAATGACGAGCAGCCAAAACCGCCGACGGCGCGAAACCGGGGATTTATGACCTGATGCATCATCAGATGAGACCAACCCGGAAGACGCGACGTTTCCTTTCGGCAGACCACGACGGCGCCAGATAAAATAGATCGCCGGGTAAACGAGCAGCTCCATGAGCGTAGAAGTCACCACTCCGCCGACCATGGGCGTGGCGATGCGTTTCATTACGTCCGCGCCGGCGCCATGGCTCCAGAGGATCGGCATCAGGCCGCCGATGATGACGGCGGCAGTCATCGCCTTCGGACGAACGCGTTTTACTGCGCCATGGTAGATGGCATCACGGAGGTCGGTTGTCGTTTTGAGCCTTCCACCCTTTTTCCAATCCTCGTAGGCGAGGTCGAGGTAGAGGAGCATCACGACGCCGGTTTCGGCATCGAGGCCGGCGAGGGCGATGATGCCGACCCACACGGCGACGCTCAGGTTATAGTCGAACAGGTAGAGCATCCAAAACGCTCCCACGAGCGAGAACGGCACGGCGAGCAGCACGATCGCGGTCTTAATCCACGACTGCGTGTTCAGGTAGATGATGAAGATAATGATGATCAGCGTCAGCGGGATGACGATCATCAGCCGCTGGTGGGCACGCTCCATGTATTCAAACTGGCCGCTCCAAAAAATGCTATAGCCGGGCGGCAGTTTTAGCTCGCCGCTCTTGATGGCCGTGTTGACCGCGTTTTGCGCCGAGCGCACGTAGCCTCCGATGTCGGAGTTTTGCGTATCGACGTAAATCCAGGCATTGGGCACTGCGCCTTCGCTCTTTATTCCCATCGGCGCCGACACCACGCGGACCTTCGCGAGCTGGTTGAGCGGCACTTGCGTCACGGTCGTGGCCGCCGGTTTATCACCGTTCATGGCGGTGCCATTCATCCCGGCATTGCCCATCGACTTCACCGGAATCAGGATTTCGCGCAGCGCTTCGAGATTGTCACGGTAATCGCGCTCGTAGCGGAGAATGACGCCATAGCGTTCGAGTCCCTCGACGGTGGTGGTGAGCGGCATGCCGCCGAGCGCCACCTGCAATACCTCCTGCACGTCGCCGACGGTGAGCCCGAAGCGCGCGATGGCATCGCGATCGATATCGAACTCGATGTAGTTGCCACCCATCACCCGCTCGGCAAAGACACTGCTCGTGCCGGGCACGCGGTGAATCAACACCTCGATCTGCCCGGCGATTCGCTCGAGTTCGGGGAGAGCGGGACCGGCGACTTTGATGCCGACCGGCGTCTTGATGCCGGTCGCAAGCATGTCGATTCGCGTTTTGATCGGCATCGTCCAGGCGTTGGTGAGGCCGGGAATCTGCACCGCGGAATTCATCGCCGCCGTCAGCTCATCCGGCGTGCGGCGCCGGTGCGCGATGACCTTGCCGTTCTCGTCGAGAATATCGACCTCGGGCCACTCCTTCTCGGGTTTGAGCATGATCGTCGTTTCGATCATATCCATCGGCGCCGGGTCGGTGGCCGTTTCGGCGCGGCCAATCTTCCCGAACACCTGATGCACCTCGGCAAAAGTCCGGATGATCTGATCCGTTTGCTGAAGCACCTCACGGGCCTTCGTGGGCGAAAGGCCGGGGAACGTCGTCGGCATGTAGAGCAAGTCGCCTTCGTAGAGCGGCGGCATGAACTCCGAACCGAGATTCTGGTAGGGGAACAGCTTGCCGAGCTTGAAGGCCCACGTTTTCACCGGCCCTTCCGGGAGCACGCGCGCGACGATCGCGTTCCACGGAAAGAAAACCCAGCCGACGATCACCGCCGCAGCGATAATCACGGCCCAGCGAAACTTGATCACCAGATCCAGCAGCGGATGATAGACCCAGATGAGAAAGCGATTAACCGGATTCCTTTCCTCCGGTAGAATCTTGCCGCGAATGAAGAACCCCATCAGCACCGGCGCGAGCGTGATTGAGAGCAACGCTGCCGCGGCCATCGAATAAGTTTTCGTGAACGCCAGCGGCTTGAAAAGCCGGCCTTCCTGCGCCTGCAAGGTGAACACCGGCAGGAAGGAGACCGTGATCACGAGCAGCGAGTAGAAGAGCGTGGGGCCGACCTCGATCGATGCATCGCGGATGATATCCCAGTGCGGCTTTTTCCCGCGATCGCGTTCGAGGTGCTTGTGCGCGTTCTCGATCATGATGATCGCCGCGTCCACCATCGCGCCGACGGCGATGGCGATGCCGCCGAGCGACATGATATTCGAGCTGATGCCCTGCCCGAACATGATGATAAACGACGCGAGCACGGCGATGGGCAGAATCACGATGGCGACCAGTGCGCTGCGAAAGTGCAGCAGGAACAGCACGCACACGATCGCGACGACGATGCACTCCTCGATCAATTTTTCCTGGAGCGTCTTCACCGCGCGCTCGATCAAGTCGGTGCGATCGTAGGTGATCGTGTAGGTGACGCCCTCTGGCACACTTTTCATCGCCTGGTCGAGCCGCTCCTTCACCGCCGCGATGACCTTGCGCGCATCGACGCCGTAACGAACGACCACGATGCCGCCGACCGTCTCGCCTTCGCCGTTTAGTTCGGCGATCCCGCGGCGCATGTCGGGGCCGAGTTGGACATTGGCCACCTCGCCGAGCAGAATGGGTGTGCCGCCCGGGCCGCGGCCAACCGCGATCTTGCGCAAGTCCTCGACCCCTTGCACGTAGCCTTTCACGCGCAGGATAAATTCCTTCTCGGCCATCTCGAGCGAACGGCCACCGACCTCGCCGTTGCTTTTTTGCACCGCCATCGCGACTTCGCTGATCGAAAGATTGTAAGATCGCAGTCGCTGTGGATCGACGGAGATCTGATACTGCTTCACGAACCCGCCGACCGAGGCCACCTCCGCCACTCCCTCCACGCTCGAAAGCTGGTAGCGCAAAAACCAATCCTGCATCGAGCGCAACTCGGCGAGATCGTGCTTCGGCGAGTTGAGCGCATACATGAACGCCCAGCCGACGCCGGTCGCGTCGGGGCCGAGCCGCGGCGCGACGCCTGCCGGCAGCGAACCGGCAAGACCGCTCAGGTATTCGAGCACGCGGCTTCTCGCCCAATACGGATCGGTGCCGTCCTCGAAAATGACATAAACAAACGAGAATCCGTAGAACGAATAGCCGCGCACGACCTTTGCCGATGGCACGGACAGCATCTTCGTCGTGAGCGGATATGTGACCTGATCCTGGACGATCTGCGGCGCCTGCCCCGGCCATTCGGTGTAAACGATAACCTGCGTGTCCGAGAGGTCGGGAATCGCGTCCAGCGGGATGTTCCGCAGCGCAAAGACGCCGCCGAAGATCAGCGCCACGGTTCCCGCGAGCACCAGAAACCGATTCCTCAGCGAAAATTCGATGATCGCCTTGAGCATGGCTAAGGTGCGCCGGCCTACTTCAGCTCCTGCCCGCAGGTGAGCATGGCGGGACCGAAAAACGGATTCTTCAAATCAGCCGTTCGCTGAATCCAACGACCTTTCCCGACCACGGGCGCCATTGGGCATTCGAACACATGGAGTTTTGCCGTCTGCTGGAGATTGTTCGCGCGCACCAAATCCGCGACCGCCGTGCTGACCTTCACGAAATCTTCGCGCGCGGCCTTGAGATCGGAGCGATCAGCCAACGCATCCTTGAAGCCGGCGAGCGGCCCTTTCGCTGCATTCGGATCGCCGCTCAGGAATGCATCCAGCGCGGTGCGCACCGCGGGCAATTGCTGCCGATAACCGGCGAGATCATCGGCGGCCAGGCGTTCCGCCGCATCGCTCAATCCCAGCGCGAGCGGAGTAAGCAGCGCAGGATCGGGCGGCGGCTCTCCCGCCCCGGGCATTTTCGATTGTCCCATCTCAGGAGAAGCGGCGGGCGCTACGGCCGGCGCACCGCTCCCGGCTGCCTTCATCATTTTCTGAATCGCCTCGCGAAGCTGGCTCTCGGAATCGAGCATGAACTGCCCGGAGGTGACGACACGCTCGCCCTCGGCGAGCCCGCTGAGCACTTCGTAATCATTGTTCGCAGTGCGGGCACCGAGCTTCACCTCGCGCGGCTCGAACGAGCCGCCTTCCCTTGCGACAAAGACGGTGTTGCGCTCGCCGCTCCTCAAAACCGCGATGTCGGGCACGAGCACGGCCGAGTCGGCCAGCTGCGCCGTGAAACGAACGTCCACGAACATGCCGGGACGCAGGCGCAGTTCGGGATTCGGTAGCACGATCCGCGCAGTCGTGGCCCGCGTCTGCTCGTCAACCTGCGGCAGCAATAACTCGACTTTGCCTTCCAGCACGCGCTCCGGGCCGTAAGTGACGCGCACGCTCGCGTTCTGACCCGCCTGCACGAACGGCAAGTCCTGCTCGTAGATTTGCGCCAGCACCCAGACCGACGACAGATCGGCGAGCCGGTAAATGCGCTCGCCGGGTTTCATCATTTGTCCGACCACCGCCATTTTATCGATGACGACACCATCGGCCGGTGCGCGAAAAACGACGGTGCGGCGCGGCTCACCGGCGCGGCCGAGTTCGGTGATGAATTCCGGGGATATGTCGAAGAGTTGCAGGCGGGCGAGTGCCGCGCGTTTGAGCGGGCCGTCGTCGCGCCCCTCGCTGCGCGAGGCCACGAGGTAGTTGAGCTGCGCATTGTAGAGATCGGGGGAGTAGATTTCGAACAGCGGATCGCCGGCCTTCACGGTCGCCCACGTGGCGTTGACAAACAGCTTTTCGATCCAGCCCTCGTATTTCGTCGTGATGTCGCGCAGGCCTTGCTCATTGTAGGCAATCGTGCCGACGGTGCGGATTTCACGGCGCACCGGCCCGCGCGTCACCGGCGCGGTTTTCAGGTTCATCCGCTGGATCGTCGCGGCCTCGATCTGGATCGTGTTCGCGCCCGTCGCAGTGCCTTCCTCGTAAACCGGCACCATCTCCATGCCCATCGAATCCTTGCCCGGCTTGTCGCTGATCTGCATCGGGTCCATCGTGGACTTGTAGAACTTGAGCTTCTTCTCGCCCTGTGCTCCGCCACCGGCATTGGCGCGAATCGGCGTAAGTTTCATTCCACAGACAGGGCAGTTGCCGGGCTCCTTCTTGATGATCTGCGGATGCATCCCGCAGGTGTAGAGCGTCTCGGCGGCATGCGCGTGCGGGACGAAAAGTCCAAGTGCGCCAACGCCCAACGCGACGGCCAGTGCAAAGACAAGAAGGGCAAGGGAGCGTAGTTTCATGGCAACTGAGTGGAGTCTCACCGATTTTCGGGTCGCACCTTGGCGAGCAGGGGCGCGCCGGCGGGCGCCGTGCCGGTGATGACGACGAGCAAGTCGGCGGCGGCGAGTTCGCGATCAAGGAGGGCTTTTGCGCGCTCCAGGCGCAGATTGAGCGCCATGTGGCGCGCCTCGGGAATCATGGCGGGTGTTCCCATGCCGGATTGATACCCCGCCGCGGCGGAGGCGATCACGTGCTCCAAGTTGGGAAGAGCGGTGTTATCGATATATGCGATCATGCGATCGGCCTCGCGCACCATGAAGAGCATCTGTGCAAGTTCGGCGGCGAGGTTGAGTTGCTCGGCGCCGACGCGCGCGACCGCGGCATCGCGCCGGGCTTCGGCCGCGGCAATGCTCGCGGCGATCTTGTCGCGCCAGATGGGCAGTTTAACGGTGGCGGTGGGCCTCACCATCAACGGACTGGCTTTGAGGTCGACCATCGCGCCGACGGCAAAATCCGGCGTGCGCATTTTTTGGGCGACGTCGATTTCGGCGACGGCCATATCCACCATCGCACGCATCGAGGCGAGTTCGGGATTCGTGGCTTGCGTGGTGCGCCACAATTCATCGTCGGACGGAAGTATCGTCGCGGCCAGCGCGGGATGAGGCCAAACGGGATCGGCGTCATCGCGCACGATGCCGAGCGCGGATTTCAACCGGATCCGCGCGACGGCGATCCGGTCGGCGAGAATCTCGTGATGGGTGTGGTGCTCGGCGAGTTGATTGCGCAGGCGCACCAGTTGTTCGAGCGATACCATGCCACGAGCGGTGGAATATTCGCTGCTCGCGACGGCGAGCGACTGCTCGATGTTCTGAATCGTCGCCAGATAGAGGGGACGTGCCTCTTCCGAATAAGCGAGTTCGATCCACGCTTTGCGGACTTGCACCGCGATGCGCAACACGCTGGCGGCGTAGGCGCGATAGGTGACGCCGCTCTTTGCCGCAGCCTCGTTGCCCATCGCGGTGCGTTTGCCGGGCGACATGATGTCGAACATCACGCCCGGCATGAACGTCATCAGCATATCGGTGATGTCGGCTTCGAACGTGATCTGCGGATCGGGCAGCGAGCGCGCGGGTGCGATGGCTTCGACACTCGCGCGCCAGTCGTGATACGCCGCCTCGACCGCGGGGTGGTTGAGGACGGCATAGCGCACGAATTCGCCGAGCGGCGAATCCGGTTGCAGCACGGGCAACGGCGGTTTTGCGCCACGCGGACGCAGTTCGTTGCCAATGCGTTCAACCTGATCGCGCGCATTTTTCTCCGACGTGATCGGCGTGCCGGCACAACCGGCCAGGAACCCGGCAACGACAACGACCGCGGGAAAAAATAGAAATCGCTCGCGCATGGTGACCCGGTTCAGCTCTTCTGTTTGCCGGCCTTGGCTTTCGCGGCCACGGCGTCGTCAAGTTTCTTCAGATATTTGGCCGGCTCCTTCTTGAAATCGTCGACGCAGCCGTCGCAGCAAAGGAGCAAGACGCGGTCAGGTTTGCCCGCCTCCTTGTGGACATATTCGACCGGCTTGTCGTCGAGTTTCTCGTCCGAAACCACGCACGTGGTCAGCGGGTAATCGGATTTATTCGCCGGTTGCCGGCTCTCGGCTGAGGTTACCGAAGGCGCACTCACGAGCAGCGCGCCGACGAATACGAGGAGGGCGGAAACCGATGATTTCATGCGGAGGAAGATAGGAATGAGCAGCAAAGCAGCGAACTACTTCGACTCCTTCGGACCACCGCAGGTCAGCATGGCTTTGCCCATATAGGGGTTTTTCGTGGAACCCTTCATTTGGACCCAATCGCCCGCCATCGGGCAATTCATGACGACGTAACCCTTTTCGCCCTTCGCCAAGGGCTCGATGGCGGTGCTGAGCGTCTTGAAGCTATCGCGGGCGGCGTCGATTTTCGACGCCTTGGCCACGCTCTGTGCTTTGGCCGCGAGGTCTTTGTTGTCGCTCATCTTCGCGTGATCGGCGAGAGCGGCGGCGGCAGTCTTGGCGGCAGCGAGATCGTCCGCGGCCAGGGCCGAGGAGATTTTGACGTAGGAGGCGAGAATGTCGCCTTTCATGTTCATGGAATCAGCCGCAGTGAGGTGCACGGCACCGAGGACGAGACCGAGAACGAGGACAAGACGGGACATGGCAATCATGTGAGTCGATTGGTTGATGGTTTTTATAGATCGGAGCTGAAAATTCTTCGGAACGGATGCGACAATGGCGCGCCGTGAAGCTACTACGCTATGCGAGCCTCAAACCCTTGAAGTATTTCCAAAATAGGCGGCCAGCGATTCCCGGAGTAACGCCCGCGCCCGGTAAAGGCGGGTCTCGACGGCCTTCGGTGAGCATCCCGTAATCGCCGCCGCATCAGCCTGCGAGAGTTCCTCGTATTCACACAGCAGCACCGCGGTTTTCAACGGCTCGGGCAGAGCCTCGACGGCTAACCGGACGGTGAGAGCGGTTTCAGCCTTCAGTAGCGCTTCGTCAGGGGTGTCACCCGCAGGCTCGATGGATTTGTCGCTCACCGCGGTCAGCGCGGCCTCATCCAGCGAGATGACCGGGCGCGCTTTCCCCCGGCGGACGCGATCACGCGACAGGTTGAGCGCGATCGAAAAAAGCCAGGTGGAGAATTTCGCCCCACTTCGAAATTTCTCACGGTTGCGATACACCCGGACAAACGTATCCTCCGCCAGATCGCGCGCGTCGTGCTCGTTGCTCGTCGAGCGATAGAGAAACCGCCGCAACGGCAATTGCCAGCGATCCATCAACGCATCGAGGGCGCGGTCATCGCCGGCCTGTAAGCGCGACATCAGGTCGCCGTCATCGTCGGGCGGCATGGCGAATCGGTCAGCGGGCCGCGGCAAACATGCCTGCCGGATCGCCCTCGACGAGCTGCATTTTGATCATGTCGAGATAACGCCGGCCTTGCTCCGGCGACATGCACGCGGCCACGTCGTAGGCGTATTTCAACATCGACGAGTGACACTCGCTCTGAATGCGCGCTTGTTCCGCGATCGCCGCTGCCGCCTCCGCTGACCAGCTTGTCTGAGCTTCGAGGAGCTCGGCGAGCCGTCGATGCGCAGCAATGTAGCGGTTGCAATGGTCGGCGCAAACCGGTTGGTAGGCATGATGCAGCGCCAGCACCTTCTCGTGTTGCGCAGCTGTAAGCGCGAACTCGCGCTTGAGCCACGCCAACTCCGCATCGGTGCCGTCGGGCGTCACGACGCCCACTGACGCCATTGCACGGTGGTAGCAGATGAAGTAAGTTGCCGTCCCGACCGCGACGACCATGCCCAGCACCACGAAGAGCCTTTTCATGGCGACATGTGCGGAGAACGCTGACTCATCACGATGGGATCGATGGAGGCCAGATACTCCCGCGCGTTGGCCACGCGCGCTTGCTCGCGCATGTGTGTCGCACGCAGGTTGCCGGCCGTGACGCCTACAACAACCGTCAGCGCGAGCAACGCCGACGCGTAAACGGGTTTAGGTAGCTGGACCACAAGCCAGTCGCGAAGCGTATCCCAGAATCCCAGCCCCGCGTGTTCCTCCTCAACGGCGATGCGCCGCCAAACGGAGTTTTTGAAATCGCGCGCTGGCGGGGGTGAGACCTGCCAGGCACCGAGGACTTCCCGCAGCTTTGGATCATAGTCGTTTTTCATTGGATGATGGGATTTGCCTTTCGTCCGGCAGAGTCCGCCGCCGAACGAAAGTTGTTCGTGAATCGCTCAACCCTTGCTCGCTTTAGCGCACGCCTGTTGGCAGCGCCAGTCGTTCTTCATCACCTCCGGCGTACAGCGGACAGTCATTATGGGGGCTTTCGAGAAGCCTTGGCCGGTGTTTGCCACGACCATGTAGTTGCACACCAAGCCGGCACTATCCTGTCGGGTTTGAAGAGCACTCTGGGTTTTCACAGGCCGCGGTTTGGCCGCAGGTCGATTTTGCCAATACTGCGGGCTGGGACCCGCGTAGGAAATAGCGGCGCCGCCAAGCGCCGCCGCGAGGAGAATCTTCGTCAGGGTTTTCATGGTATTCCTTTGTTGCGCGAATTGTCGCGTTTTCCAGTGATACGCCGCGACCGGAGAAAACCCTTGGGTATTTCGCATAGACGCGTGCTGAGCGGAGGGCCCCGGGCGCTAATACGCGCTTTCGCCAGTCTCCAAGAGCTTCCGGGTCGCTCTAACGCCGCAATCACCTTCCCGTCAGGGTCGCCAACGGCCCACCACCCGAAAGGTGCTCAGATATCATGACGTTGTTGGTCGAGTCGGTAAATTAAGGTTTTCGCGCTGCGCGAAAACCTCCCCGGTGCAACTGCTGCCTGCTCCCGCCGTGCACGCGAGGCAATGCACGCCGGTCTGGATCGCGCGGCCGGCGAGGTAAGCGGGCGTCACATCCCAAAGGTTGAGCGGCTTTCCATTGCGGAGCTGCATGCCGAGCATCTGGTTGAAGTCGCAGTCGTAAACTTCGCCGCGCCAGCCGACGTTCAGCGTCGAGCGGCACATGAGGCCCTGGACCGTGGTGGGGTTAAAACTGTTCGCGAGCAATTCGAGATACTCGTCCCACTGGCCATGCTCACGAAGATCCTGCGCAAAGCGCGCGATGGGCTGGTTCGTGATCGTGAAGAGCCGCGTGAACTCGATGCCGAATCGCTCGCGCAGCTCCGTCTTGTAGTCGGCCTCGAG
>JBKJRG010000318.1:0-5857 GCA_046594805.1 Opitutaceae bacterium
GTTGTTAGCTCACACTTGAATCGGGCGCATCTGCCGGTCGGCGGTAGGCCAGCTCGCTTGCGAGCGCTCCGGTCGCTGAGCGCTCGCAAGCGAGCTGCCTACAGATGCAGGTGCGATCCACCGCCAACCGGCAGATGCTCACACTTCAATCGGCGCGAAGAATTTCCCTTTGCGTCAGGTTTCGAGATGGTTTTTGCTCTGCGCATCGCTGTGCGCATCCGTTCGGTGGAAAAAATATTCGAAGTAGCGCGCCGGGCGGGGATCGATCTCGATTTGATCGATACGAATCTCGCGCTACCAGTGCGTGAGCGGTGGCGACAGCATGATGCCGCCTTGGCGCTTATCCTGAAGCTGGAAGAGGCGAAGGCCACGCGTGACGCCGGACTTCAGCGCACTCATCGTTAAGCTGGCGGACGCCGGTTTCGAGTTCGTCAGCCGCGGCGCGGTCACTTGAAGGTAAATGGCAGGATCCGGGGTTTTCCGGGCCTCTCAAAATATATCGGGATTCGGGCTTGCTTTGATAGATTACGAACGTAATCACCATGTGTATTACGGTTGTAATCTTAATTGGACGCACATGAAAACCATCCCGAAAATTTCCGAGGCCGAGTGGGAAGTGATGAAGGTGCTCTGGGCGAAGTCGCCGCTCCCCGCCGGTGAAATCATCGAGCGGCTCGCGGTGCACGACGCCTGGCACCCGAAGACGGCGAAGACCCTCCTCAACCGGCTGGTGAAGAAAAAGGCGCTCGGCTTCGAAAAAGACGGCCGCGCCTATCTGTATCGTCCGCTGGTGCGCGAGGTGGATTGCGTGAAGGCGGTCAGCGACTCGTTTCTCGATCGGGTGTTCGGCGGGGCGCTCACGCCGATGCTCGCGCACTTCGTCGAGCACAAGAAAATGTCGGCCGAGCAAATTCGGGAGCTGAAACGGCTGCTCGATCAGAAGGACTGAAAACGCTGGAGCAACAACGGGGACTAGGCGCGACTCAACTGCAACATGCCTGAGGCGCGCAAGCCGAAGCAAAAGCCATTGGCCGCAAAAAAGCGCATAAGGCGCAAACCAATCCATGAACAATCGAATCCGTGGCCTTCGCAGAGAATATCACGCGAAGGCGCGAAGCCGCCAAGTAGGGCAATTCCCCTTCGCGCTCTCCGCGGCTTCGCGTGAGCCAGGGTCGAGACTGTCCCTCCGCGCCTCCGCGTGAAAACCGCCGCTGCACACCTTCATTCCCGGAGATGATATCATGAATGCTTTCTTATCCTCGTTCAGCGGGCTGACGAGCGGGTTGCTCAAGGTTTCCGCGCAGGCCTCGCTTCTGATTGTGCTCGTGCTGCTCGTGCAGTGGCTGGGCGCGAAGAAGCTCCCGCCGCGCGTCCGCTACGCGTTGTGGCTGCTCGTCGTCGCGCGGCTGCTGCTGCCGGTGTCGCTCCAGAGTGGGTTCAGCGTTTTTAATTTCACGACGGCCACTCCGGCGAAATTCTTCCACGCCGTCGGGGCCGCGTCGAAAACCTCGGCCGCCAAGGCCGAAGTCAAAAACCCGCCGGCGCCGACCGCACCAGTCTCGCCGACGCCGGCGCCAATTGTGGCCGCCCCAAGTAGCGCAGGCGTCCCGCCTGCACCCGGTGCGAAGGCAGGCGAGGCGCCTGCGCTACCCACGCCGTCGCCTGCCCAGGTTTTCCGCGACGCGTCGCCGGGCATCGCAAAATCCTTTCCGTGGGCACCCGCGCTTTCCTTCATCTGGCTGGCCGGCGTGCTGTTTCTCCTCGCCCGCATCATCTGGATTCCGCTCCGGCTCAATGCGCAGCTCGCGCGGCACGAGACTGCGACTCCCCCGGCAGTGTTTGAAATCCTTGAGGAGTCGAAGCGGCTCAGCGGCGTGAACCAGGTGCTGCCGATCGTGCAGAGCCGCGCGGTGGAGAGCCCGGCGCTGCTCGGCTTCATCCGCCCGTGGCTGCTGCTGCCCGATGGGCTGGTGGAAAAATTCACGCCGCAGGAGCTGCGGTTCGTCTTCCTGCACGAGCTGGCCCATCTGAAACGCCGCGACATCGCCGTCAACTGGCTCGCGACGCTCCTGCAAATCCTCCATTGGCCGAATCCGCTCGTGTGGTTCGCCTTCGCGCGGATGCGGGCGGACCGCGAGCTGGCGTGCGATGAGCTCGCGCTCTCGTTCGCGCGCGCCGAGGACAGCCAGCCCTACGGCCACGCGATCATCAAATTGATCGAAGGCTTCCGCCCTCCCGCAGTGCTGCCGGGCCTCGTCGGAATTTTGGAAGACCAAACGCAAATGAAAAAAAGGATAACCATGATCGCACAGTTCAAAAAAATGACGCAATGGTCCGCGGCCGCCGCCGGCCTTTTTCTGGTGCTCGGGTTGGTGACGCTGACGGATGCGCAGACGGACAAATCGACGACGAAACAAATCACGCCGCTCGCGGGTTCGACGGTGAGAACCGTGATCTCCAGCGCGGACGACGAAGCCTTTGGCACGCTCTCTCCTGATGAAACAGCGATCGCCTACGTCGCTTGGGGCGCGAAAGGAGGCGCACTGATGGTGAAGGAACTGCGGATGGGCGAGACGCGCACCTTGGTGGCAGTGCCGGAAAGCAAAGATTATGCATATGCGGAGGTCCTGCTCTGGTCACCTGACTCGAAATCGATCGCGTATAGTTGGTTTGATGCTGGCAGCAGCGGGAGCTTGCGCATCATTTCGCGCGACGGCGGCGCGCCGAAGATCGTAAAGAAGGAGGGCGAAGAACAGATCTATGCCTACGACTGGTCGCGCGACGGGAAGGTGCTCGTCGGACTAATGGTCAAGCCTCCCAACTCGGACTCCTCGCCGCTGGCGGCGCTCTCAATCGCGACGGGCGAAATCATAACTCTGGTGAAGAATGGCGGCCGACATCAGCGCTTCTCTCCCGACGGCAAGTTTGTCGTTTACGAACGTGACACCGACGGCAATCCGGACGTGTTCGTCACCTCCATCGACGGCAAACGCACGACGCCCATCATGGATTCGCCGGCCGCCGAGCGCGCACCGATTTTTTCTGCCGACGGTCGCTACGTCCTGTTCAACAGCAATCGAAGCGGTGCCTGGGCGTTGTGGGCCGTTGCCGTGGAAAGCGGGCAGCCGTCCGGCGACGCCTTCCCGGTCAAATACGACTTCGGCGACTATAACAAAACCATTACCGCCGCCGGAAATCTGGCCTTTTTTACGACCGGCAAAGGCAACGGCCGCGGCGGTTCCAACGACGTCTTTTTGATCAACGCCACGGACCGAGCGGAGGTGACCACCGGCAAGCCGGTGTTGAACACGCAATCCGGGTTTGGTCGGAATTACTCGCCCGAATGGTCCCGCGACGGAAAGAAAATTGCCTTCCTCAGATTTATCGACGGGTTCGGGCAGCCGTATCTTTGCGTACAGGGCCTTGACGGCAGTCGTGAGGAGACTTTTGAGCTCCCAAAGGGATTGTGGGGCCGCGTGTTCTGGGCACCGGACGGAAAATCGCTTGCGCTATCGGGGCGGATGAAATCCGGCACGGGACTGTTTCATTTTTCGTTGGAGACGCGGAAAATGGCATCGGCTCCCTTCAGCGCGGACTTTCCCATCGGGTATACGCGCGACGGAAAAGAATTCATCGTCATGAATGTGAAAGGGGAAAAGCGCATGGCGATAAACCCGGAGACCAAAGCCGAGCGCATGATTGCGTTCTCGGCGGAGGAGATGGAAAACTTCCTCCAGTCCATCAAGGCTGGACAACTGCACGGCTACCATGTGTCGCTCGACGAGTCGATGGTCGCTTGGAGCGTGACGAAAGGAAAAGAATCCAAGCTCCTGGTCGCCGACACAAATTTTCAAACCCAACGCGTGATCGCCCATGCCATAGATCCGGCAATCATCTTGGCGCCGCGTTGGTCACCCGATGGAACGAAGGTCGCCTATTTCGTGGCGCCCAATGGTGAGAACTGGCTCAAGGAACTGCGCGTGAGCGCGGCTGACGGAAGTTGGGATGCCGTTGTCAACACGGGACCAAGAGTCATTGGCGGGTGGGGGAACACCCCTGCGACATGGTCTGCCGACAGCACCAAACTAGCGGTGGCGTTGCGGGAAACCCGTGTGTGTCAGCTCTCGGTGCTCAGCAATTACCTCCCGCCGGAAAAACTCGTGGCGAAGTGAACCGCGGGCGCAGACAGCGCCGGACCCTGATAAGCCCGCAACGATGGTTCCTCCTCATGACCCCGGCGTTTGAAGCATTGGCGCACGATGTGCGCTTCGGTTGGCGGATGCTGCGCAAGCGCGCCGACCGCCGGCAACCCGCAGGTCTTCCCGGCGAACCACTCGTTGTGCTTGTCTTGCTTTACACCTTGGCATGATCCCGGACCGGCCTAACGTTGCGGCATGGATGTTCAACGCCTTCGAGCGGGCGGTAACTGCCGCGCTTCGGCTAAAATTTGGTCGAGCGTCATGGCCATGGACTTAATCTGGAGGGAGTGGCGCAAGTTTCAACCCTGACGTTCTCTCGGATGGCATCGGGCGAGTGTCTTCTTGGCCACCCGACCGGCGTGGTTTCGGCGCCGCGCGCAGAGAGCCCGCCCAGCAGCGTGACACATAGGGCGGTGACGAAAGGGGAACGCATGGGCGCAACGATTCGTCGCTGGCGGCTGGACGCAAGCGGGCTTTCCGCGCAACGTCCCGCCCCATGATGCAACACAGTTTGTTGAACCGCGGCATGGTCAGCGCTGCCTCCCTCGCGTTCGCCACTGCGGGATTCGCCGCCAAGCCCGAGACCCGGGTGCGCGCCGAGATTCCCGCGCAGTTCAAATGGGACTTTGCCCCGATCTTCCCCAACTGGGCGGCATGGGATGCGGCGATGAAGGAAATGGAGGCGAAGATGGACGCATTCGCGGCGATGAAAGGCACGCTCAACTCCGGGCCGGCCGCAGTCCTGAAGGCCTACGGTGCCTTCGACGAAATCGGAATGATGCAGTACAAGGTGTATCGCTACCCACAGCTCCAGCGCGACGTCGACACGCGCAACCAGGAAATCGCCGGCAAGTTCCAGCGCGTCGGCGCCATCTTCGCGAAGTTCGGGACGGCCACGGCGTGGTTCACGCCGGAATTGCTGACGGTGCCGCAGCCCAAAATGGAGCAATGGATCGCCGAGACGCCGGCGCTGGCGCCGTACAAGTTCAGCATCATGGAGAATTACCGCCAGCAGGCGCATGTGCTGGATGAGAAAGGCGAGAAGCTCCTCTCCTATGCGGCGCAGTTCAACCAGACGCCGACCGCAGCGTTCCAGGAACTCAGCACGTCCGATATCAAGTTTCCGCAGATCAAGCTGGCTGACGGCAAGGAGATCACGCTCACGCCCGGCGTCTATCAATCCGTCCTGACCACGAATCACAATCAGGCGGATCGAGCGAAGGCGTTCGAGGCCTACCTGAAAACCTACGCGGCGACGGCGAACACCTATGCCGCGATCTACAACGGCGTGATGCAGCGCGGCTGGTTCACGGCGCAGGCGCGCAACTATCCCAACACGCTCGAGGCGGCGCTCGACGGCAACGCCATCCCGCCGGCCGTCGTGCAAACGCTGATCGAGGCGGTCCGGGCCGGCACGGCGCCGCTGCAGCGCTACCACAAATTGCGGCAGAAGCTGCTCGGGCTGAAAACCTATCACCTCTACGACGGCTCGATCCCGATCTACCAGACGGCCACGACCTATCCCTACGAGGAGTCCAAGCAGATGGTCATCACCTCGATTGCGCCGCTCGGCGCGGACTACGCGGCGAAGTACAAGCAGTTCATGTCGGGCGGCTTCATCGACGTCTACGAGAACGAGGGCAAGCGCAGCGGCGCGT
>JBKJRG010000508.1:0-3085 GCA_046594805.1 Opitutaceae bacterium
CGATCTGCGGAAGATCGAGGCGATGCCTGATGTCCACTCGCTCAACCTGCTCTTGCCCGACATGTGGTCGCGGCTCTGGGCGAACGCCTTCCTGCTCCGCAAGCCGCATTATTTTCCGACGCATACTTACGAGGCGCGACTCAACACCCCGTTGCGCGGCGAGTGGGATCTCCAGGGCGGCGTGTTGCGCGTTAAACCGCTCAACGGCACGCGTGAGCTCTCACCGCGATTTACCCTGGGGCGCGCGACTCTGCCCTGGTCCATGCGAGCCGCGCTCGGTGATGGCTGGCATCCGGAAGAATTTTCTCTCCCGACGGGCGAGGCCTGGCGCTGGACCCAAGGCGATGCGACGCTGAGAATCGTGAACCCGCAGAAAATACCGACGCCGGTGGTAGTCTCCCTGGATGGCTGGAGCCTGGGTGATCGCGACCTCTCGATCGTAACCGCGGGCGAGCACGCGACTCCCCTGATTCGGCTCGGCGGTGAGCGCAAGACCATCCAGTTCGTGCGCGTCTATGTGCCGCCCGGTATTTCGACCCTCACGCTCAAGTCCGCGCAGCCGCCCGGGACCAGCGGGGCCGATCCGCGGCTGCTGGGCGTGTGCGTTTTCGGGATCACGGTGGCGCCTGGCGTGGACTGGTAATTGCCCGGGTCGCTTTTGCCTTGGCGGAGACGCAGCCGGACGTGTTTGCTCACTAGCGATGTCCGCCGCGCCAAACCATTCCCGCGTCTTCAGGGGAAAGCGCGTGCTGATCACCGGTGGGCTTGGCTTCATCGGCTCGAACCTCGCGCGGCGGCTGGTCGGCCACGGTGCGCGCGTCAACATCGTCGACAGCCTCGCGCCGGAATACGGCGGCAACCGCCGTAACATCGCCGGTCTCGCGGGCAAGGTACGCGTGCACATTGCCGATGTGCGGGACTGGCCGCGATTGCCGCGGCTCGTGCGCGGACAGGATTTTCTTTTCAATCTCGCGGGGCAGACGAGCCACATGGATTCGATGGCCGACCCGCAGACCGACCTCGACATCAACTGCCGTGCCCAGCTCGCGATCCTCGAGGCCTGCCGGCTGCACAACCCGACGATCCGCATCGTGTTCGCGAGCACCCGGCAGATTTACGGCAAGCCGGACTATCTGCCGGTGGACGAGCGGCACCCGCTGCGGCCGGTCGACGTGAATGGCATCAACAAGATCGCCGGCGAATCCTTTCACCTGCTTTATTCCCGCGTGCACGGCATCCGCGCGACCGCACTGCGGCTGACGAACACGATCGGGCCGGGCATGCGGATCAAGGATGCGCGGCAGACGTTTGTCGGGGTGTGGATTCGACGGCTGCTCGAAGGCAAGCCGTTCGAGGTCTGGGGCGGTGCCCAGTGGCGCGACTTCACGTTTGTGGATGATGCGGTGGACGCATTCCTGCTTTCGGCCGCACAGCCCCAGGCGATTGGCATGGCGTTCAATCTCGGCGGCCCGCCACCGGTGACGTTGCAGCAGCTCGCCCAGTTGCTGGTGACGATCAACGGCAGCGGCGTGTTCGCCGTGCGCGAGTTTCCGGCCGACCGAAAGAAAATCGACATTGGCGACTACCATGCCGACGACCGGCTGATTGCGCGGAAGCTGGGGTGGCGGCCGCGCACGAGCCTGCGGACGGCACTGGAGCGGACCGTGGCTTATTATCGGCGGGAGTTGCGGTATTACGTGTAGGACAAAGAAAGCCGACCCGGGCTCGCGCGAAGCCCGCGAATTTCAGATCAGCGGTGGGAGAGTTGAACCACTTCCAAATCGCCACCGTTTCCCGGACGTTTCACATCACTTTGTTCAGAATCCCCACGGTCTTTCGTTTTGGCCGCGTAAATGTAGGCCAGCTCGCTTGCGAGCGCGGTTTGGCGCGCGCAAGCGCGCTGACCTACGGTAAAGGCGTTTGAACAGGCAAAACGAAAGACCAAGTCAGAATCCCCTGAGCAGGTTGTTTCTAGCGTGCATTTTCGATCTCTGAATTTTACAGAAGAGAACAAAGAGAACGAAGAGTCGGAGGTGTCCTCGCCCTTTGTTTCCTTCGTTGCCTTCTGTAAAATGGATTGAGGTTAGAGTTTGGTTGCCGCTAGCCGCGCCAGGGTCTCGGTGCCCTATTCGTTGTTCAGGAAACCATGAAAAATCCGCGCTCTTGAGAGTGAAGATTGGTTCCTGGCTTCATGGCTTCCTGCTTCTCCCCTGCATCAGCCCCGATAAGCGCGGTGATTGTTTTCTCCTGCTTCGTGTCCCGGTGTCATTGTGGTTCACCGCCAGGTCGGCAACTTTGAGGTGGCACGAAACAATCCGCGTTATCAGGTTAATCGGCGGACCCACTTCATGCCGCCTGTCGCCCTCAGTTTCGTCATTCCGCTCTACCGCAGCTCCGAAACCATCGCCGGTGTCGTGCACGAGATCGAGGGGCTGGCGATCGAGGGCGGCCACGAGATCATCCTGGTCCACGATGGCAGCGACCAGGCGACGAGCGAGGCGTGCCGGGCGCTCCTGCGCACGGCCAAGGTGCCGATCACGTTGATCGAGCACGCGCGCAATTACGGCGAACATAACGCCGTGTTGACGGGCTGGCGTGAGGCGCGCGGCGCCCATCTCGTAAACCTGGACGACGATGGGCAGAATCCGCCCGCGGAAGCGGTCCGCTTGTGGCGGCATGCGAAGCAAAATGGCCTCGATGTTGTGTTTGGCCACTATGCGGAAAAGCAGCATTCGGCCTGGCGCAATTTCGGGAGCTGGTTCACCAACCGGATGACCGATTGGGCCCTGGACAAGCCGGCCGGTTTTTACCTCTCGAGCTTTCGCTGTGTGTCGGCGTTCGCGGCGCAGCAGGTAATTTCCTATGCCGGGCCGTATCCCTACATCGATGGGCTGTTGTTGCAGGTGACCCAGCGCATTGGCTCGATTGAAGTGCGGCATGAGCCGCGTCGTGCGGGCGCGAGCACGTACACGTTTCGGCGGCTGGTCCGGCTGTGGCTCAGCGCGTGGGTGAATTTTTCCGTTTTGCCGCTGCGCGCGGCGACCGTGTTGGGGCTGGCGATCGCCGCGGCTGGGTTGGTGGGTTT
>JBKJRG010000525.1:0-10875 GCA_046594805.1 Opitutaceae bacterium
GCACGGGCTGCTGATTGCGGAAATCGCCGCGATCCTCGCCCTGATCCTCGGCCTCGGCTCGCTGATGGCGCGGCACCCGCCAGCGGAACCCGCCGCTTAATCGCGATGCTTCCCTCCAAGCCGTGACCAATCCCCAGACCAATGTGGAACTCAGGAAATCAGCGCCAGACATCCGAGCCCCGTCCGTTCCTGCTCGTTTCCTGATTTCCACATTCACCCTCTCTCCGTTCTCTCCATGCCGCTGACGGCTCCAACCCTACTTCCGGCTTCGCGGTTCCAGCGCGTCGCCCTCACGCTCTGCCTGTTCCTGGTCATCTGGGGCGCCAAGCTGTTCGTGATCGACCAGTGTGGCTCGGATGTGCCGTTCTGGGACCAATGGGCGAAAGAGGGCGAGGGGATTTACCCGCCATTTTTCGAGCGCGGCGAACTCTGGCGCAACGTCGTCATACCCCACAACGAGCACCGGATCGCACCGACGTTGCTGATGAACCTCGGCCTGATCATCGCGGGCGGACAATGGGACGCACGCGTGCAGGCCATCGCCAGTGGCGGCGTGCACGCCGCGTTGCTCGCGGGCCTGTTCCTGTGGGGCGCCCGCTGGCTCTCGCGCGGCTGGGCCCTGGCCGGCGCGCTGCTGCTGGCAATGATGGGCGCCACCCCCATTGCCTGGGAGAACATCGTGTGCGGTTTCCAGTCGCAGTTTTATTTTCTCGCGACGTTCTCGTTGCTTGCGCTGGGCGGGATCCTCGGCGCGCCGGCGTTTTCCCTCCGGTGGTTCGGCGGCGTGGCCGCCGGGTTCATCGCCGTCGTCAGCATGGGCTCGGGTTTTCTCTGCGCGGCGCCGATCATTCTCGTCGCCGGGGTGCGGCTGTTGCAGCGCAAGGTCGCGCGACGCGATGCACTCGCCGCGCTCGTCGCCGGCCTGTTGATCGCCGGGCTCGGCGCATTCCTGCATACGTCGGTCCCATGGCACGACGCCTTCCATGTCAGAACGGCGGGTAAATTCCTGCGCTACGCCGCGCATTGCCTCGCCTGGCCGCTGTCCCAGCACCTTTGGCTGGCGCTCGTCATCTGGCTCCCATGGACCGTGCTCCTCATTCGTCGGTGCCGGGTTTCGAGTTTCCCAACTCCAAACCCCAAACTCCAAACCCCAAACTTTCCGCCGGCCTTGCGCGCGCCGTCAACCCGCGCTGAGTCGGACCCGGATCCCCGCGTCGCAGACTTGATCATCGCGGCCGGGCTTTGGGTTCTCGTCCAGGTGGCTGCTGTGGCCTACTCGCGCGGTGCGGCGGGAGACCTTCCGGCCAGTCGCTACCAGGATCTCCTCGGGCTCGGCGCGGCGATTTCATTCGGCGCGCTCGCGTTGCTCGCCCCGCGCTGGCGACGGGCGTGGGTGCTGGGCGCGGCCTGGCTTGCGGTGGTGACAGGCTGCGTGGTCGTCGCGACCCGCGAGGCTTGGAGCGGGCCGCTCCAAGGGAAGATAGCCGAGCACCGGCTCTACGAGCATAACGTGCACCAATTCGTGCTGTCCGATGACCTCGCCACGCTGGAGAATCAAACGATCCCGTTTCCCGTTGTAGACTGGCTCGCGCGGATACTTCGCAACCAGTCCATTCAACGCATCCTCCCGGTGAGTATCCGCCGCCCGGTGGCGATCGAAGGCTTGCACCAGCCGGCATCCATCCCCGCCCCGGCCTTAACCGGGCGCGATACCCGCGCCCTGCTGGCGCCGGGCGAGTGGGGGAGCCAGCCCCTGCCCGCGGGCCGCGGTTGGTGGAAAATCGAAACCACCGGACATCTCGGTGAACCGGGCGCGCTGCTGCAGCTGATCGCCGTGGGCGACGGACGCACCCTGGCATCGATCTCGCCCAGCAAACCCGCCGGCAGCGCCTGGCGGGCGGCGTATGTTCCCGCACCCACCGAGCCCGCCCTCCTCCTCGCGCGGACCGACCACGCCGATCGTTGGTTCGCCTTCAGCGATCCGGTGGAGATGTCTCCCTTGAGTTACCGCCTGTGGCGCCTCGGTAAATACGGTGCCTGGATCGCCGGGTTCGGCCTGTGCAGCGGATTGGGGCTCACCTTGCGCTGGCGTCGAATTCGATAATTCCTTGTCGCGCCGCGATCTGTTGCGCGACACTCGTCGGTAGGCATGAAGTTTTTCACTGTACCGGCCCTGATCGCTGCCGCGCTGTTTGGCGCCGTGGTGGTCGTGCCGTTTCTTCCGACCGCCAAGGTGCGCTCGTCGCTGCTCGCGGTGGAGGTGCGGTTTTCCACGTCTGCGGCCACGGGTCACGCCCAGGTTTTTTATGATTCCGGCGAGGGTTTCAGTGAAGCCGCCTCGGCCCGCGTGCCCATCCAGCCGGGCGGTCAGGCCTCGACTTACCGGTTTCCGCTGCCCGCGGGGCGCTACACCGCATTGCGCTTCGATCCGGTCGAGAGCGCCGCGACGGTTTCGGTGGAATGGCTCCGCATCACCACGCGTCGTGGGCGCATCCTCTACGACGCGCCGTTGGCGCAGCTCCGCCCTTCCCAGCAAATCAACTCACTGCAGCTGCGCTCCGGCCGGCTCGAGTTGGTGGTCCCGGCCGACGCCAACGATCCCCAGCTCGAAATCAAGTTCCCGGCGGCCCTGCCGGTAAGCCTCACCTTCCCGGACCTCGCCCGGTATATTTTCCCGCCGGCCCTGGTGGTGTTCGCGTTCATCGCGCTTGCCCTTTTCCTGATCGATCGTGTCGCATCCGTGCAGCCTCGGCTGGCCCGGGCCGGCGGTTGGTTCATGGCCCAGCCGGGACGCGCGATCGCCCTGGTGTCCGGCATCGCCGTCATCGTGAGCGCTTATCCCGTGGTGTTCCTGGGCAAGAGCTACGTGTCGCCGAACGTCGGCACCACGCTCCTCTACGATGCCTATCCCACCCTGCCGGGCTACAAAAGCACGGAGGTGATGGATGCGAAAGGATCCGACGTCGGCGCGGTCATGTGGGCTCATCTGCCCTATAGCGTGGTGCAACACCGCGCGCTGAAGGATTTCGAGCTGCCACTCTGGAATCGCTTCAACGCGGCGGGCACCACGCTGCTGGGCCAAGGCCAGTCGATGTTCGGCGATCCGCTGAATTTCTTCGTCGTGCTGGCCAACGGCGCGGCCTGGGCGTGGGATCTAAAATACCTCGTGGCGAAATGGCTTTTCGCCACCGGGCTCGCGCTGACGGTGTATAGGATGGTAGGGGCGTCGCTTGACGACGCCCGGGGCCGCCGATCCCCGTCGCCTCTCCACTCAGCAGGCGGGACGCCTGCGCTACTCCCGGCCGCGCTCGTCGCCGCCCTGCTCGTGGCCTTCGCCGCACCCTTCATCGGGTTTTATGTTTTTCGGATCAATCACCCCGCCATTTTCAGCATGGCGTACGCGCCGTGGGTGCTCTTCGCCTGGGTGCGCGCCAGCCAGGCCCTGACGCTGCGCTCCACGGCGGGCTGGCTCACCCTGCTGATGGCGGCAAACGGCTGCTTGATGAACAGCGGCACGGCCAAGGAGGCCTACATGCTGCTGCTGACGATGAATCTCTCCGGACTCTGCCTGCTGCTCGCCACGCCGGCACCGTGGCGGATCCGGCTGGCGAAACTGCTGGGCGCCTGCTGGGCCGGCGTGCTTTTCGTGCTCCTGACGCTGCCGATCGCCGGGACCTTCCACCATACGCTGCGCACCGCCTTCACGACCTACAACATCGCGCATGCATTCCAGATTCAGCCGGCAGTCATGCTCGGGCTGTTCGACGAGTTGTTCTATCGGCCGCTCACTCCAATGGGCTGGGTGTTCAATCCCTCGCTCAACTTCCTGCTCCTGCTCGGACTGCTTTATTTTCTCGCCACGCTGCACCGGCAATTGGCGGACCGGCTGACGACGGCCCTGGCCGTCAGCTCGCTGGTCCCACTCGCGCTCGCCTTCGGGCTGGTCCCCGCGCGCTGGATCGTCCTGGTCCCGTTCCTCGGCAACGTCACGCATATCGACAATACGTTTTCCTGTGCGGTCATCGTGCTGTGGTCCGTGCTGGCCGGCATCGGTTTCGCGCATGCGTGCGGGCGGCTGCGCACCGCCGAAGGCCGGGCCGACCTCGCGATCGCGGCGCTGCTGCTTTTCGCGCTCGTGTTTTCCTGGATCGCCTTTCGCCAGGCGGTGCACCGGCCCATCTACAAGATTGGCGCCACCTTCAGCGTGCTGCAGCCTGGGCAGGAGATTCCCGTCGCGCCGTTTATCTGGGGTTCCCTCGCCGCGCTGCTTGCGGCGGCGGTGGCTCTGGCTTGGGCGGCCCGCCGCGCCCTGGTCGGAGGACGGCTCACGCCGGCACTGACGATCATCATGGCGGGCTGCATCGCGGTCATGCTCTGGCGGCATGGACTCCATGCCCGCTCAACCGGCTTTGAGGAATTCGTTGTCAGACCGGCGGCGCGCGCACCCATTCATGCCCCGTCCGCCACCGTCGATTTTCTACGCGAAGCGACGCGACTCGAGCCGGCGCGCGGCATGGGGATGAAGGGGAATTTTTTTGGCGGGTGGACTGGAGTCCATGGCCTCGAGAGTACCTACGGTCCCGACGCGCTGGTAAACCCGTACTACCGGGAACTCACCGGAATGTTGCCCGGCGTCGAGCGCGCGTGGGAGTGGCGGCTTTATCTTGAACCAAAAAACGCCGACCAGGCGCGTCGGTCGCTCGATGCGCTCAATGTCCGCTACTATCTCGATCTGAAAAGCGACCAGGGTCTGATGGGCCGCACCTTCAAGCTGCTCAAGACCGCCGACCTCGACATTTACGAGAGCCCGACCGCCTGGCCGCGCGCGTTTTTCACCGACCGACTCGCGGTGTACGAACAGGCCCCGGATTTCGTCGCCCAAATCACGAATGGGGATGGTCGGCCGTTCGCGGCCGTGCAGCGCAGCGATCTCGCGGCAGGGGCCAGCACGGGCCTGAAATCGATTGCCGATGACTTGGCGACGCGGGAAGTCGTGCCGGGGAGCAGCTATCGGCTGACGGGAAACACGACGTCGTTCAACGTCCGCGCCCCGGGACCGGGCGTCGTGGTGCTGGCCGAGACCTTTCAGCCGGAGGATTTCCGCGCGACGATCAACGGCAGCGATGCACCGGTCGTGCGCCTCAATCACACCTTCAAGGGCCTGCGCGTCGACCACGCCGGGGATTACCGGATCACCTTCCGATACTGGCCGAAAAACTTTTCCCGCGACCTCGCGCTGGCGGGTCTGGGTGCACTGCTGTTCGCCGGCTCATGGTTCCTCGCCCGGCGACCAGTGTCCCTGGCATGACCGCGCCACCGCTCGTCTGTCGTGCGTGCGGCTCCGCCCAGACGGCGTTGATTGGCCGTAAACGCGGGGAGTTCATTACTCGCGAATTCGAGTTTCACCGCTGCGACGAGTGCGGACTGATTTTCGTCCAGCCGTTTTCCGGCTTCGCGATTTACGACGACGCCTACTACCGCGGGGCCGGCCCCGATCCCTTCGTCGATTACGAGACGGAATACCGACACTGGCGCCGCAGCGATCGTGGCCTCGAGTTCGATGACCTGGTGCGGATCGCGGAAAAAAGACTGCAGGACCAGGAGATCAAGCGACCAAAAGACCACGCCTTTGGTGTGAGAGCCTCAGCCCCTTTAGTCCCCTCGGTCCCTCTAGTCCCTTTCGCCCCCCTGCGCTGGCTCGACTTCGGTTGCGGCGCCGGCGGATTCCTCAAGTACCTGCGCGAACGCGGGACTCTGGCTGGCCGGCCGCTCGAGCTCACGGGCCATGATCTCGGTTCGTATGCCGAGCTACTCCGCCGCGACGATGGCTTGCGCATCCTCGATCTCGATCAGGTTTCGAAGGAGCCGTCCGCGTATTACGACGTCATCAGCATGATCGAGGTCCTCGAGCACCTGCCGCAGCCGTTGCCGGCGCTTGCCTTGGTCGCGCGGCTCCTCAAGCCGGGCGGACTGCTGCTGCTGACCACCGGCAACATGGCCGGTCCCATCGCACGGCGCCATGGCATCCACTATCGCTACTGTGCGCCCGAAATCCACGTCAGCCTGTTCAATCCAGCCTGTCTCGCCCGGCTCTATCGCCGGGTCGGTCTCGAACCGCTGACGGTGCGCTACCATGGGGCGGTGAAATTCAAGGTGGTGAAAAGCCTGCGTCATCGGCCCGCCCTCCGCGGGCTCGCGCGCGGCGTGCTGGTTCTTCCGCCGGCCGTCCGCGCCGTGGACTGGCTTTATGGGGTGTCGGCCATGCCGTGCGCCGTGAAAAAAACATAAGCGACAAATCCGCCTTCACCCGCTCTCCTCCCGCCTTTTTGCATGTCGCCTGCCCTCTCCACTGAACGCCCGACCATCGCCACCTGCCCGGTCTGCGGTGGCGTGATCTTTCGGACGGTGCTGCAGGTCGGCCCGCACCCGGTCGTGGACTGCACCGGCTGCGGCCTGCGACTGACGAATCCACAGCCGAGCGATGCCGAGTTGGCGGCGATCTATGGCCCCAACTACGTCCTCGTGGAAGGCGATGCCGCCGCGGAGGCAATGGTGCTCCGCTCCAAGCGCGCCACCGCCGATCACTGTCTCGACTTGCTGATCCGTGCCGGCGTCTCCCCAAAGGGACGGTTGCTCGAGATCGGCTGCGGGCAGGGCAATTTTCTCGTGCAGGCGGCACAGCGCGGTTTTGACGTAACCGGCGTCGAGTGCTCGTCGTTTGCCTGCGAGCGCGCCCGCGCCAATCTCGGGGGCCGCGGCCGCGTCCTCCACGGCGAAATCGGCGTCCTGGCCAACGAGTCGGCCGCCTACGATGTGGCCGTGCTGTGTGACGTGATCGAGCACGTGCGCGATCCCGCTTCGTTCCTGCGGGAGCTTGGCCGGCTGCTGCGCCCCGGCGGCGTTCTCCTGGTTGTCACCCCGAGCCTGGATTCCTGGTCGGCGCGCACGCTCGGTTCGCGCTGGATGGAGTACAAGGCCGAACACCTGTTCTACTACGGGCGCGCCACGCTCCGGCGCCAGCTCACCGGCGCGGGCTTCCGCGACATCAAGCTTCATCGCGGAGTGAAAAAACTCAGCCTCGAGTACATCGCCGCGCATTTCGACAAGTACCCGATCACCGGGATCACCGGCGTGCTCCGTCTGCTGCGCGCCCTCACGCCGCGGCGCTGGGGCCATCATTTGTTTCCGGTCGTCGCCAGCGGGCTCATCGCCCTCGCCCGCCGGTCACCCGCCGACCGATGAGTGCCATCGCCCTTACCCCGCCCACCGCGCACGTCCTCTCGGTGATCGTCCCGGTCTACAACGAGCGCGCGACCGCCCGCGAATCGCTGGACGCGATCGTCGCGAAGGAAATCCCGGGGTGGACGCTCGAGATCATCATCGTGGAAAGCAACTCGACCGACGGCACTCGCGACATCGTTCTCAGCTATCGCGACCGGCCACGGGTGAAGGTTGTCCTCGAGGAAAAAGCCTGCGGCAAAGGCCACGCCGTGCGCGCCGGCTTCACGCACGCCACGGGCGACGTCATGCTGATCCAGGACGCCGATCTGGAATACGATCTGGCCGACTACGATGTGCTGCTCGCGCCCATCGCGGCGGGCCGACAGAGTTTCGTGCTCGGCTCGCGCCACGGCGCCGGCGGCTGGGCGATTCGCAAGTTTTCCGATCAGCCGCTGCAAGCGCTGGTGCTCAACCTCGCCCATTGGGGCTTCACGCTCATGATCAACGGATCGCTCGGCATCTGGCTGCCCGACCCCTTCACGATGTACAAGGTCTTCCGCCGCGACTGCCTCGAGGGACTGACCTTCGAATGCAACCGCTTCGACTTCGACTGGGAATTGCTGATCAAACTTGTGCGCAAAGGCCACCGGCCGATCGAGATTCCGGTCAGCTACAAGTCGCGGTCATTCAAGGAGGGGAAAAAGATCACCATGATCCGCGACCCGCTCACCTGGGTATGGGCCCTGTTGAAATATCGCTTTGTCCGGCTCTGAGGCGGGCCGGGTGCCCGTAATGAATGCGACCGATCCACCGGGCCGTTTCGCCGCAATGCGCGCCTGGTACACCGCGCCCCGACTCACGTGGTGGGTGCTGCTCCTCGGGGGCCTGCTGTTGTTCCTGCGCAAGCCGCACGCCCTGCACACGCCGCAGCTCTACGCCGAGGACGGCAGCATTTTCCTCGCGTTCAACGATCTCCTCGGGCTGCGCGCTTTCCTGGAGCCCTACATGGGCTATCTGCACGCGCTGCCGCGGTTGATCGCGTGGGCCGCCGCGCACCTGTTGGATCCGGTCTGGTGGCCGGCCTTCTACAATGGCGTGTCGTTCCTCATCTGGATCGCGGTCATTGCGCGAACCTTCTCGCCGCGGCTCCCGCTGCCCGGGAAACCCTGGCTGGCGCTCACGTTCATCATCGGGCCGCAGACCGGCGAGGTGCTCTTCAATATCACGAACCTGCAATGGATCACCGCCCTGCTCCTCGTGCAGCAGGCCGTGATCCTGCCAGCCGGGACCTGGCGGCACCGGGTCGGCGATTGCCTCATCGTCGTGCTCGTCGGGTTCACCGGGCCGTTCGTCATCGCGCTGGGACCACTGCTCGCGTGGCGTTGGTGGCGCGGCCGCACGCGACAGGACGCGGTCGTATTGCTCCTCGCGGCGATCTGCGCGGGCGTGCAGGCATGGTTCCTTTGGCGCACGGGTCCGAAGTTTGAGTTTCCCGCTTTCGCACCCGGGCGATTCCTGGAAATCCTCGGCCAGCGGCTCTTGGTTTGGCCGCTCCTGGGCGACACGCTCGCGCTCCGGCTGTCGGCGGCCTGGGTCGGCGGGCTGGGGCTCGCGACCGTGGCGGCCTTGCTCGCGTGGACGCTGCGGCCGCATCCGCGGCGACACCTGCGGGCGACCGTGGTCGCAGCCTTTCTGCTGATGCTGGCAGCGATGGTGTATCGCAGCCGGCCTGACACGTGGAATCCCGGGCACCTGATTTTCGGGGAGCGCTATTTCTACGGCCCACGCGTGCTGTTGCTCTGGTTGCTGGTGTGGGAGTTCGATGCCGCGCCCCGCGCCGTGGCCTGGGCAGCCCGGTTGGCGTTCGCGGCCTGCGCGCTGGTTCACGTGAAAGGCTACGTCCTCCCGGCGCCGCCCGACTACCACTGGCAACAGCAGTGCGATCCCATTCGACGCGGCATCCCCGCCAACATCCCCACCTTGCCCGAAGGCTGGACGCTCGAGTACCGTGGCCGGCCGGCACCGGCGCCGAGGAAATGAACCGATGAGCGCATTTTCAGCTCTTGGCTCGAACCCGGACGCAGCCCCCGGGAACGCGCGGATCCAAGGCCTCTGGTCCGGGCTGCGACTCTCGTGCGGGATGATCGCGCTGGCCGCGGTGCTGCTCGCCCTGCGCAAACCCTGGGCGCTGCACACCCCGCAACTCTACGCCGAGGACGGGAGCATCTTCCTCGCGCATGACGACGAGCACGGCATCCGCGCCTGGTGGGATCCTTACATGGGTTACCTCCATCTGCTGCCGCGGATGATCGCCTGGATCGCCAGCCACACCGCCGACGTCGCGTGGTGGCCCGCAATTTATAACGGGCTGAGCTTCGTCATCACCGTTGGTCTGTTCGTCCGGCTCGCCTCGCCGCGACTCGAACTGCCGGGGAAACCATGGCTCGCGCTGGCCTTCGCCTTCGTCCCGCACACCGGCGAAGTGTTTTTCAACATCACCAACCTGCAATGGATCACGGCGTTCTTCCTTCTGCTGCAGGTGCTGATGAAAACGCCGGTCACCCTCCTGCAACGACTCGTAGATTTCACCCTCGTCCTGGTCGTCGGATTGACGGGCCCTTTCGCCCTCCTGTTCCTGCCGTTATTTGCCTGGCGCTGGCGGCACGAGCGTGGCGGGGACACGCTCGCACTCCTGCTCGCCGTCTCGGTTTGCGCGCTCATCCAAGGCGGTTTTCTCCTGCGCACCGGAGTCGACCTGCCGTTGGAGTCCAATCCCTCCCGCGCGGCAAATCTGGCCACGGTGCTGGGCAGCCGGCTGGTGACCTGGCCGATCTTCGGCGCAACCCTCACCCGGGCGCTGCCAGGACCGCTGCTGGCGGTGCTGGGGCCGCTGGCCCTGATCGTCTTCCTCGGGTGGACACTGCGACCGCACCCGCGGCGCGCGTTGCGCGCCCTAATCGTCTTCGCCTTTCTGCTCGTCCTCGCCGTGTCCATGTACCGCTTGAGGCCGGACACCTGGGGTGACGCCAACCTGGTCAACGGCGACCGGTATTTTTTTATCCCGCGGGTGCTGCTGGCGTGGCTGATCATCTGGGAATTCGACGCGCTGCCTCGCGCGATTGGCTGGGGTGCGCGAGGCGTTTGCGTGGTGGGGGCGCTGGCCAACCTGCCCGGCTACCGGCTGCCCGCTCCGCCCGACTATCAGTGGGCCGCCCACTGCGACCCGATTCGTCGCGGCGTCCCCGCGAAAATTCCCACGCTGCCGGAAGGGTGGTGGATCGAATATCCGGGGCGGGCCAAGTCGAAGTAGCACGTAGAATCCGACCGAGCACGTCAGGCCTCACCTTCACCATCGCCGCACCACGTGACTGCACGGGTAGGAAAAGGTGAGGGTGAAGCCTGAGGTGTTCGGTTGGGGACAAACTGAGTTTGTCTCTCTAATCGGCTGAAGTCCAAAAGCACCCCAGACGGCCGACGATGGGGAGTTTTGAACCGCAGATTTCGCAGAGCGCGCAGATGGCCAAGCCGATGCGAGCTCGAACCCTCAGATCGGGGTATCTTTATCTGCGTTCATCAGCGTCATCTGCGGTTGCTCCGGGTTTGTTCGCTCATGGCACCTGGATCGGCACGGCCTGCTCCGCGCTCGGGCAGAGC
>JBKJRG010000569.1:0-6142 GCA_046594805.1 Opitutaceae bacterium
AAGTGGAAGGCTGGAGCGCCTGGACGCCCCTGCAGGCGGGCGCGGACGGAGGCTGGCGCGCCGACGGACTCCGCGGCCGCTACGCCAAGTTGCGGCTGCGGATCGCCGACACGCCAACGCCCAATGCGGCGGCCCGCGCCGCGCTCCAAGTCGATCGCGCCGCGCTATTCGCGCTGCCGCAAAATCGCCGGCCGCAGTTGCAGGATTTTCGCGTGCTGACGCCGGGGTTCTCCATCCTGCCCGCCGTGGATCAACCGCCCTCGCCGGTCGTGTCGCTGAACCAGATTATCCAGGGCCCGAAGGAGGACTCCGGCCGCAAAGGCAGTTTTCTCACCAGCCAGGTTGTTCCCTCGCCGGGCGCGCAGGTCGTACTATGGACCGTTACGGATCCGGATGCAGACACGCTCACGTGCACCTTTTCAATTCGGCGGGACGGCGAGACGAACTGGACCGACATCGCCGCGGCGACGCGCGACAGCTACGCGCAATTCGACACCGCGCACCTGCCGGATGGGATTTATTTCACGCGCCTCGTCGCCACCGAGACGGCCCCGCGGCCCGCGGCGGAGCGGTTGTCCCAGACCTTCGAAACCGACGACCTGATCGTCGATCACACCGCACCCGAGCTGGTGGAGGCGGTGGCCCGCCGGAGCGGCGACGCCGTCGTGATCACGGTGTGGGGTCGCGACAAGCTCTCGCTGCTCGATGGCATCGAAGTGGTGTTCAACAACGGGGTGCGCGAGACCGTCGAGCACCCGGTGGACGGGGTGCGGGATGGGCGCGAGGAAACGTTCAGCCTGGAGATGCCGCTGCCGCGTGTGTCGAATGCCACGTCGCTGGAAGTCACGCTTTACGATGCCGCCGGCAACAGCTCGGCGCGGCGGCTGAATTGGTGAGCCGCGCCCCCTATTCGAATTTGGCTCCGCTTACGTAAGGGTAATATTTCTACGTATGAAGACCAAGCTCACCCTCTACGTCGATCACGCCACCATCAAACGCGGGAGGACTTGGGCGCACCGACGCAAGATCTCCTTGTCGCGCATCGTCGAAGATCACTTGATCCGGCTGGTAATGCCCGGCGCCGGCGAACGCTTCCTGGCCAAGTGGCAGGGAAAATTCGCGCTGCCCGCAGACGTCACGGAGGATCCACGCGCCGCCGCGATTCTCGCCAAGCACGCGCGGTGACGACGAGACCTTTGCTCGACACCGATGTGCTCGTCGATGTCGCTCTGACCCGCGGCGGGTTGCATAAATCCAGCGGTGCCGTGGTCGCGTGGTGCAAAAACCACCCGGCCACCGGAAGCGTTACCGCCCACTCTCTGGCCACGGTCGCCTACCTCGTGGGCCGCGCCGCTGGCCGGACCCAGGCGCGTGGGTTTATCGCCGAGCTGGTGTCCGGTTTTGATATCGCCGCGGTGGGCAACCTCGAGGTGAATCGCGCCCTTGAGCTGCCGCTGGCGGACTTTGAGGACTCCCTGGTCGCCGCGGCAGCCGAAGGTGCCGGGGCCACCCATATCGTGAGCCGCAATCTTAAGGACTTTAGAAAGTCGCCGGTTGAGGCGATTACTCCGGAGGCGTTCATGCGCGCAGTCGCTCCGCATCGTTAACGGCCGGTCGACCCAAGCCCGGCGGGCGTATCGTCACCCGCTCAGAGCGCAACGGGATGGCGACACTTTCGACTTCGTTCAGGGCAGGAAGCGCCCACCCTGCCCTGTGCACCGCGAAAACACTTCAAAAGGTGACTGTCGCCGTGAACGTGTAGCTGCGCGGTGTTCGGTAGATGAATTGGTTGCCGGTCGCGATCCGGCCGGGATCCGTCAGATCACCGCCAGGCGGGCGTTGCACCGTATCATAATAGCCGATGCTGTCCTCGCCCAATAGATTCGAAACGCGCAACTGGAGCTGAAGGTCGCGCCGCTCCGGCAGCTTGTAGCGGTAGCTCAGCGTTCCGGTCACCAGGTAGTCCTTGTTGTAGACCGGCGTGTAGGCGTCCACCTCCGGGTTGTCCACGGCCGTGGTGGCCGTCGGTGAGGTGCGAATCGTGTCGGCCCCGCGATAGCCGATGACTTCCCGGCCGCGATAGTTTACGCCGCCACCCACGCCGAGGTTCCGGAGCGGACCGGTCCGAAAGCGGTAGTCGGTGAAAACGTTGCCGGTCAGCTCGCTCAACCGGACGATCTTCTGTTTGCCGGTCACGAGGCTCGCCTTGAAGATGTTGATCGAGTTCCACGCGTTCGCCGCGGCCGAGGCGTCGGGCGAGCGATTTGCCGTCGGAATCGTGGTGTCAACCGCGGCGGTGCCCGCGGCATTGATGAGGACTCCGGCGTCGGCCAGGATTTGGCGCATCACCGCGTCGTTGGTGACAAAAAACTGCCGGGTGTTTGCGAACGCATTGCTCTGGAACGCATCCGGCCTCGCGGCATTGAGCGACAGCCGCCACGCCGGCGTCAGGTTGGCGGTGAGCTCGAATTCGTAGCCGCGATTGCTGCGATCGCGCGTGTCGAAGGTTTGCTGCGGCACATTGTCGAAACTGCGAATATTGCGCCCGTCGGTCGCGAAATCCCCGATGGCATTGGCGTTCGCGATCGCGTTCAGGTTGCCGTTTTGCGTGCCACTGAGCTCGACCGATTGGGGCGTTTCAAAGCTCGCGTAGCGGCCGAGGCTCGCCACCACCTTGCCCTCGAGCAGCCGCAACCGGATGCCCACGTCGGAGCCATGGGATTTGGCCGACGGCAGGAAGGTGCCATCGAGATAAAGATTGCCGCTGGTGGGGCTGAAGCTCGTCGCGTAATTGCCGAAAACGCTCAGCCAGGTATTCAGGTGCAGCACCGCGCCGGTGGAATACGTGGTGATGCCAAGGATGGTCTTCGGCGGCGTGTAATCGCTTTGGAAGCGATCGCGCGCGTACTGCGGCAGCGGATTGCGGAGGGCGTCGCGCGGTCGCACGTCGGCGAGCTGCGCCGGCCCGGTGGGCTGGCCCGCGGCGTTCTTCGGGACATAGGTCAGATCCAGGAAATCCGCCGGCGCCGCCGGCCGGAAGAAAACGTCGCGGCCATCCCAGTTGGTGGGGTAATCCCCGTAGTTCTGGTTGATCTGGCGATCGACGTTGAGGTGGTCGTAACGCACGGCGCCGAGAACGTGGAGCCGGTTCTTCCAGACCGCCGCCTTGATGGCAGCCTGCGCGTATTCCTGCTGCCGGATCGTGTGGGCGACATCCGTGGCGCGATTGCCATCGTCGACCCAGGCCGCGCGATACGTCGTGGGCGCGCCCGTCACGGGATCGTTGAGGACGGCGCTCGTGATCTCCTTTAGCGGGCGGTTGGACTCGCGCAGGTAGTAGCGGTAAAAAACGGTGTCGTTGAACGGCCACTGGCGGGGATCGCTGTTGCGGAGCACGCGCAGCGTGGTGATGCGGGTGTCGCTTTGGGACCGGATGATGCCACCGTAGGTATTGAAGGTGTAGCTGCCCCAGCGGGTTTTCTCCAACGTGTACGCGGCCGCAGCGCGCAAATTGTAGATGTCGGTGTCGAAGAAAGTCCGCGAGCGCTGCCCGTCGGTGTAGGGCTCGAGAAAGAACGGGTTGGCCTGCCCGCTTGGCAGGTTGCGGTTAATGTCGATGTACACGTCGCGCAGGCTGCGGAAATTAATGTACTGGGTTTCCCTCCGCTCCCGCGCGGCGTTGGCCGCAATTTCCGCATAGAAATTGTCGCCGACCTTTTGCCGCAGGAACGCCGAATAGGTCGCGTAGTGCTGCTTGAGGGTCGGCGTGTTGGTCGAGACGGCGTACGAGCGGTCCGGCAGGAAGAACCGCGAGCCAGCCAGCGCGAGATTGAAGCGATCGGCGGGCGCGTTGGCCGCCTCGTTGTACTGCTGGCCCGAGAAATTTCCCGACGCGCCGACCACGGGCCGCCCGCCGACCAGCGTGCCGGTGGACTGCCCACCCGCGATGGTGCGGGCAGCGTTGGCGAAGTTGCCAATCGAGGTCATCCCGAGGCTGGGAACGAACAGGAAATACGGCGCCGTGCTCGAACCGATCCGCTCGATGCCCAGGGCTCCCGCGTTGGTGGGCAGCGTGACCAGCGGTCCGGCAAATGTCGTCACTCCGTCCCAACCGGTAAGACGATCATTGAGCGAGGTGATAGGATTGTTGCGCTCGATGTTGCCCACCTCCGCCTCGATGCTGAGCTCGGTATGCCGGAGAACTTTCCAGAGCCCGGCCACGGTGATCCCTTTCTTTCGTTCCATCTCGAAATCACGCCAGCCCTTGCGGTCGTTCCAGAGCGCGTTGACGCGCACGGCGGCCTTGGCCCCCAGCGGCTGGTTTACGTCGAAGGTGAAACGCACGTTGTCCCAGGAGCCGTAGGACGCGCGCATCTCGCCAAAGCGCCGGCCGGTGCGCGCGACCTTGGTCACGACATTGGCGGAGCCGCCGAAGGTGCCGCTGCCAAACAGGATCGAGTTCGGGCCGCGCGAATAGTCGAAGCGCTCGAGATTGTAGCTGTCGTAGTTGACCCCGAACGGGAAAAAATTCCGCTGGGGCGCGCTCGCGCTGACGCCGCGGGAATTGATCTGCGTGACATTGCCGAAGACTTCCTCGCTGCCGTTGGTCGTGGCGTTGGTCGAGTTAACGACCCACTCGCTCGCCGCCGTCAGATCGGAAAGCCCGAGCGCGTCGATGAATTCGCGGGTCAATACGGAGTACGCCGCGGGCGTATCGCGGAGTTCCCCCGCGAGCCGCCCGCCCGCGAGCGAACTCGAGGCCACGAAGCCGACATCCTTTGAGGTCGAGACCTCGAAGGGCGACAGAGTGACCGTGGTGGTGGAATCGTCCGACCCGTTCGTCGGGGTGGTGATGGGCGGCGGCGTGGTGGTCTGGGCCGAAGAGGTCGGGCGCAGCAAAAACGCCGCGCAAACGACGGCGACCGGAAGGACGTAACGCGCCGCGCGGACGCGACGGGGTTCCGTGTCGCTTTGCATGTCCGCCAGAGGATACCCAGGTAGCGGATGAGTGCGCTCTGCGCAGAAGAGTGTCGAATCTGCGAGGGAGGTCATACCTTTCGGCCGAGAGCCGCGCCCCCCAGGAAAAAAGTGCAGCGCCGCCCATTGAATACGCGTGCGAGAAAACCTCACGCCACGCTTCAGTCGCGCCCCTTCGATAATGTAAGCATAAGAGAAGAATCCCATGTTGTTAGGCCTTTGCCTCACGTGGCTTTCGACGTACCATAAAATTCTCGAACCGCTTCGATAGAACGAACACGTAATCACAGATAGCGTGGAGAAAATTAAGGACGTCTTGAGCATCCTCGCGCGAGACCTTCTCGGTGGTAGCGTGCGCACCAAGATTTCGGACTTTTCTAAGCTCATCTCCCCACGTGAAGAGCCGCTCATCGATCACCTTCTGATCCCGCAATTCTCGCAGGCCCCCATTCAAGTTCTGAGCCTTGGTTTTGAAATGCACACACACGCCTTCGAGAGCACGGCCGCACATCACGCCAGTGGCTGAAAAAGCACCGGCGTGGAAGCACCGATCCGCTTCCTCAAGAGAGATTCTAACGATATCAGGGATCGCGCCAGAAATGATACGCTTCGGATCTGGCCAAAGCCGCTCAGCCGCCGTCCACGAAGGCTCTTCGTCAGGCATTTCAATATACTCTTGGAAACCAACCAGCGTTGTATGGCACGTGACGCATTCCAGGACCGCGACGCGGTAAGGAAATGGATCAGCCTCGCGGTCATAAAACTCACGCTGACCGTGGACCGTCGCGTCCACCCGGGCCTTACAGATAGGGCAGTTGATGAGCATGGAAAGTTTTACTTAACTCGGAGATGGCTACTTCATTCCTTCGCGAGGTGCACCACAAGTTTTTCCCAGCTCCAATATCCCAGCAGCTTATTTCCGGGCGCGCCAGTGTAGGGCGCGACACCTGCGGCATTGATGTATAACCGACAGACAAATCGCTTATTTTTCCCGTAGCCCCAAAGCCAGCGGAACACCTCAGGCTTCACTCTCACCCTGTTTGAGGGGGAGGGTGAGGGTGAAGCCTGAGGTGTTCGATGCTCCCACAGCTCGGCGCGTCGTCTGGCTGGTCGGCTCGGGCCAGGTTCCGGCCGAGTGCGTGCTCGGCCTCACGTTCACCAACAA
>JBKJRG010000624.1:0-3200 GCA_046594805.1 Opitutaceae bacterium
CCCGACTTTAGGCTCGGCAATCGCCCCGGGTTTTGGGATGGGTGAGGTTCCGCGCTTGGGCGCGGGCACATTATGTCTCTTTGGGAATACAAGGTAATCACGAGCGGGAAAGGTGGCTTTGCCACGCCCGCCCTGCTGGAAAAATTTCTGAACGATCTCGGCCGCGATGAGTGGGAGATCGTCGAATTTCGCGCGAGCGTGGAGAACGCCCTGGCGTTTTCCGGCCTGGCGCGGCGCTCGACCCAGCGCGACTGGACGCTGCAGGATGCGGCGGCCGCAGCGGCGAAGGCCGAGGCGGAAAAACTGCGCGCCGAATTCGAGGCGAAGTTCAAGGCCGCCACGAGCCCGACGAGCGCCACGCCGGAGGAACGCGAACCGGGCTTTCTCGAGGAGAAAGTCGCGCCGGACGACGGGTTCCGCAAACCGGTCGACACCTCGCGCGACGACGAGCCCGAGGCGCCGGAGGCGGAGAAGGACGACTGGGACAAGCTCACCGCGCAGGAAGAGGACGACCTGCCGACCTTCTTCGACGCGATCAAACCGCACATGCGCCGCAATCAGCGCGGACCGGGCATGTCGGTCGGCGTCGATTACCTGGCGAAGAAGTGGGACCAGACCGAGGACGATCTCAAGGGCGCGCTGGCCGAGTGCGGCTTCGTGGTGCCCGAGGACGAGGACTCCGCGGTGGAATACATGGAGTACGACGGCGACCTTTACTGGCTGAACGTCAATCGCCGTGGCGAGTTGTGGATTAACACGAAGGAGAAGCCGCGCCCCGTGTTCCGGTCGGTGAAGGCACAGAAGGCGATCGTCGAAGAGGAGCCGAAGGGTGATTCCCAGCGTCGGGGCGAGCGCGGGCAGAAACCGGAAACCGGAAACCGGAAACCGGATCGGGAGCAGGAGCAGCAACAACCCGCGGCCGAGCATGCACCCGGGGACGAATCCAAAACCCAAGACCCAAAACCCGAAACCGCGGCAGCGGCGATCGCGCCGTTGCCCGAGGGCCAGGCGCTGCTCGACAAGATTCGGCCGCACATGCGTCGGAATCGCCGCGGCCCCGGTGGCTCCGGCAGCACGACCTTCCTGTCGCGCGCGCTGCGGCGCAGCGAAGAGGAATTGAAGGAGGCCTTCGTGAAGCTCGGGCTGACGATGCCGGCCGGCGCAAACGATCCGGCCGTCTACGCCGAGGTGGGTGACGAGCTCTGGTGGCTGAATCTAGATTCCCGCGGCGGGCTTTGGATCAACGGACGTGAAAAGAAACCGAATGAGACGGCGGCGGGCGCTGCCCAAGACGATCAATCCCAGTCCAACGCGAACGCCCAGCCAGCAGCGGGAGTCAGCGACGCTCCCGGCGCAGAGCAGCCCACGGGCGGGCAGCCCAGGGGCGAACAGTCCAGCGGCGGCTCGGGCGCCAATCAGGATTCGCCAGCGCCGTCCGCTCCGCTGGCGAGCGGATCCGACGCGGTTTTGGCGGGCGTCAGACTCTTATTGAAGGAAACGAAAACCGGGGCCGTCGCCGGCACCGTCGATCGGCTTGCCGGCGAACTCGGCAAATCTCCGGACGAACTCGTGGCTTCACTGGTGGGCGCGGGCCTCCGCGTGCCCGAGAAGGCGCGCGAGAAGCCGGTGTTCGTCGAACACGCCGGTGAAATCCTCTGGTTCAACAAGAACGCGAAAGGCGAGCTCTGGCTCAACGCGAAGGCCTCGAAGTTTGCCGACAAGGACGAGGCGGACGGCGACGGCGGCGACGAATCCGAAAAGAGCGGCGAGGGCGCCGATGCGGAAAAGAAATCGCGCCCGCGCGGCCGGAAAAAATCGGAGTAGGTCGTGACGGCTTGAAGTGGCTGCGGCATCCTGCCGCAGTCGGGGAATCTCCGGCAAGATGCCGCAGTCACTTGGGGACGGGGCGCCCGAGTGCGCGGGCGTCGTCAAGCGACGCCCCTACACGGAAATGCTCATCGGGACGTTAGTCCCGCGCATCCCACTCATCACTTCCGCTTGGTAATAAACACAAACGTCCCGAGCTTCGACGCCGTGAGCACGTCCGGCACCTTGTCGCCGTTGACGTCGAGGGCGACCACTTGCGTGCCGAGGGCTGAGGCATCGTCGATTAGTTTGGGGACAAACCTCGCGCCACCGGCCGCCTTGGCCTCCCGCCGCAGCAGAAACGCATAATTTACCGGGGTGCCCATCGGCTCGACGTCGCCTTTCGGGCCATGCGCCCAGCGGCGCTTGCCCGTCACTACGTCCAGCAGTCCGTCGCCATCGAGGTCCGCGAGCGTGAGTGCGTGGGGCTGCGAAAAGGCCACGCCGAATTCCTTCTCTTCCTCGCGCGTGCCCATCATGCGGTGCGGCTCGAACGTGACCGCGCCGTTCGGAACGCGCCGTTGCTCGAACCAGGACAGGCCCCAGCCGTGCGCGTTCATGGCGGTGACGACGTCGTTCTTCCCGTCGCCGTTGATGTCGTAGACCAGCATTTGCGCGCCGCCGCGATCGGAGCTGAAGGTGAACGGGTGTTTTTTCCACAGCGTGCCGGCGGGTGCGCCTTTTGCCGGCTGCTCCCACCAGCCCTCGTTCAGGACCAGATCGGCGCGACCGTCACCGTTGATATCGCCGACGCCTTCGCCGTGGTAGTAGTGGTTGAAGTCCGCTTTTTCCGTGATGGGGAAGAATTGCCACGGCTTGGTCGGATTCGACCAGTCGGGCGCATACCAGCCCCACTGCTTGATTTTGTCGTTCGCCGTCACGCCCGAGATGGAAATTATCTCGGGCTTGCCGTCGCCGTTGATGTCCTCGAAGAGCGGCGACTCGCCGAACACGCGCTGCGAGACAAAATGTTTCTTCCAACGGCCATCCGGCTTGGCGACCTCCGCCGCGCCTGGATTCTCGTACCAGTAAGCCTCGTGAAAAAGCACCCGGCCGAGCACGAGGATGTCCGTCCAGCCGTCGCCATTAAAATCATACGGGAAGGTGAACATGCTGTTCGAGGGTTTCTCCTCCAGCGGCTGCGGCACGGGCTCGTAGAACGCGTGGGACTTTTTGAAGTCAGGGCCGGCATACCAGAAGGGGCCGGCGATGACATCCAGCTTGCCATCGCGATTGATGTCCGCGGCGTTGATGCCGTCGCACCAGTACTCGCTCGTCAGGGTGAGTTTTTCGAAAGTGACCTCGCGGGCGCCGCGCAGGGGAGCGGCGGGAAG
>JBKJRG010000694.1:0-10846 GCA_046594805.1 Opitutaceae bacterium
TTCGTTTTGGCCGCGTAAATGTAGGCCAGCTCGCTTGCGAGCGCGGTTTGGCGCGCGCAAGCGCGCTGACCTACGGTAAAGGCGTTTGAACAGCCAAAACGAAAGACCATGGGGCCGCGTCCAGGTGCCAGCGCGGATAGAGAAACATCAGGGGTTCCGGCCACGCCAGTTTTCCGAGGTAAAACCAAACGCAGCGTCCCGCGAGGATCAGCCGCTCCGCAAAACTCTGGTCCCACTCCGGCCCGATCGCCGTCGAGTGCGCCCGCTGTTCCCAGATCGTCCACCCGCTCACCACGGCCGAGAGCCCGAGGAACGGAATCAGCGGGACAAGATCGCGCCAGGAGAAGGCGCGCCGCCGCCACCACGCGGCCAAGCCGAGCACGACCGGCAGCATCACGGTCGAGGGTTTGCTCAACAGCGCGAGAACCGCGCAGAGCAGCGCGAGGATGTAGCCGCGCCGACTCAACGCCGTGCCCGGCTCGCGGCTGGCATCGAGCCAGCGCCGGTAGAACAGAATCGCGAGGAAGTAGAAAAATCCGGACTGCGTGTTCTTGAGCTCGCAGATCCAAGCGACCGATTCCACCTGCACGGGATGCAAGGCCCACGCCGCCGCGCCGAGCCAGGCCCCGGGCAGCCGCCACGCGGCCAGGGTCCGCCAGAGCACCAGCGCGCCCGCGGCATGAAAGAGCAGCGTGAGCTGATGATAGCCGAGCGGGTTGAGTCCCCAGAGCGCGTGCTGCACTCAGAAATTCGTCAGGACCATCGAAAAATAATTCGCCGCCGCGGTCGTCCAGATTTCCTTCAACCCGCCGGGGCCCACGATCACCGGGTTCGCCGAAACATGGGAGTCGTCATCCCAGAGAAAGTCGCCGCCCAGCGCTGGCAGGTACACGGCCACGATCAACAGCACCAGCGCCGCGGCCGCGCCCAGGAGCCGCGCGCGTTCCTCGCGCGGGGCGGATGTTGGCGGGGGAATCAGCACGCGCGCCCGGGGAAGAAGGCGGGGATCTGGAGGCGGACGGGGTGAAAACGGAACACGCGCCGGATTACTTGTAGCCGCCGCCCGCCTCGGGGAGCGGGCGGCGGCGCGGCTCCGGCTTGAGCGCGAGCGTGAACGCGATCGGTGCCTCCGCCGGCAGCGCGATCTCGCGGCTCGCGGGTTTTTGCTGGCGAGCGTGCCAGACGTCCGCGCGGTAGCGGCCCGCGGGCGCGCCCGCGATCGTCGCCGCGCCGGTGGGCGCGCTTTGCGCAAACCACGGCGTCGCCAGCACGACCACGTAGGCATTCATCCAGTCGTGGATGTTGCAGCCGACCACGACCACGCCCGGTTTTTCAAAAACCACCGGGCTCGAATTGCCCGGCTTGTGCAGCGGGATTTCAAACGGCCGCGCCTCCGAGAGGGAATAGATCTGGTGCTGCACGCCCTTGGTCTCGCGGTTGGTGAAGGTGACAGCCGTGCCCGCGCGAATCGCCGCGACGCGCGGCGTGAACTGCTTGTCCTCCTGGGCGATTTCCACCGTGGTCCCCGCGGCCGGCGCCGGCGCGCTGGTGCCGTCCAGCGGCGTCAGGGAAATCACCGCGTCAGCCACCGGCTGGCCCTTGGAGTCAGTGAACTGGAACTGGCCATCGGCGGCCGCGAGCGCGCCCGGGAGCAACAGTGCGCCGATGAGAACGATTGAAACGCACGGCCGCCTGGTGGGCAGAGTGGCCCGTCGTTCTCCGCGCGCTGCGCAGTCGCGTAGCGCAGGCGTCCCGCCTGCCTCTGTCGTCGAAGCCGGCGGGGACGCCTGCGCTACCTGGGTCGTGGCGGTCACCCCTCAGAACTGGTGCACCAGCGAGAGGGAGACAAGATGGTTCACGTAGCGGAGCGCGCGGTGTTCCGTCTGGCGGTATTCGTAGCCGAGGATGAGGGCGCTGCTTTCGTCGAGCGCGCGGATGGCGGCGACCCTGGCCCCGAGGGTGCGGGCATCGATCGAGTAGGCCACCATCGGCCGGCCAAAGGTCTCGACCGGCCTGCGGTTCGGCGCCAGGGCGACCAGGTCGGGACGCGGCGGCGTACCGTAGGATAGGACGTCGCCAGCGCGATGGCGCAGGGTGAAGGTGAACCGCGCCACATCCGTCACATCGCGCGCCAGCTCGACCGCGGTCTCGTGGCTGCGGCGGTCGAACACGGCGAAGCGCGCGTCGTGCTGCGCGTACTCATGGGACACTGACGCGCGCCAGGCGTCGTTGAAGCGCTTGCGCCAGGCCACCGTGAGGCCGGTGCGCGTGCCGCGGCGCCCGGTCTCGTGGGCGAAGATGCCGTCGGCCGCGACCTCCACGGAAAAAACCGGCGCGAGCGGGCCGAGGCCGAATTTATGCCGCCATTCCACCCGGCCGCCAAACGCGGCACGGGTCAAGCCGTCGAAACGCGGCCACCATTCGACGCCTACGTGCAGCGCGGGATGCACCGAATCGCCCAGCCCGAAGGCATAGCGCTCCGAGGCGACCAGATCCGCCTCGGTCTGGAGCCCGTCAATCCGATCCGCGGAGGCATTGGCGTTCGAGGCATTGTTCTGCCACGTGGTGGTGACTGTAAGATTCGGCGACCATTCGTCCGCGTGGGCGACGCGGCAGCCGACCAGCGCGGCGAGGACGGCAAGGAACCAGGCGGTACGAGTTGTCATTGGAGCAGGGAAAGCAGGGGCTGGATCACCTTCCACACTTCATCCGCCATGATGGCATGGCCGGCGGCGTTGGGATGGATGCGATCGCCCTGGTTGTACTCGCTGCGCGCTCCGACGCCTTCGAGCAGGAACGGCAGCAACGTGGCGTCGTTCTGGCGCGCCACCGCGGGAAACATCGCCCCAAAATCCCGGGCGTAGTCCTCGCCCAGCGACGGCGGCATCTGCATCCCCGCCACGACGATTTGCGCCGCGGGATTTTTCGCGCGGACGCGCGTGACAATCGCCTGGAGGTTGGAGCGGGACAGCGCGGGGTTGATGCCGCGGAGCCCGTCGTTCGCGCCTAGCGCGAGCACGAAGACATCCACCGGCTGCCGCAGGATCCAATCGATGCGGCGCAGGCCGCCGGAGGTCGTCTCGCCGCTGAGCCCGGCATTGACGGCGCGCCACGGCAGGCCGGCGCGCTCGAGTTTTTTCTGGATCAACGCCGGATAGGCCTCGACGGCGGGATCGGCCAGGCCATAGCCCGCGGTCAGGCTGTCGCCAAAAAAGATGATGGTGCGGGTGTCGGCGGCGGTGAGTGACGTGCCCATGAGGACGGCGAAGCAGAGGGCGAGCGAGGCGAGCAGGCGAATTCCACGCGCGCGAGGCGCGGAGGCAACCGCCAGGGAAAATTTCCAGCTGCTCAACATCGTTGGCTTCCTTTCAGAGGATTCGTGTGTTTGGTGAACCCTTAATGAGTGTGCAAACGATGCTGAAAGTCGAGCGACTGACCAAGACCTATCAGGCGGCAGGAGGGCGGGCATTGACGGTGTTGAAGGAAGTGAGTTTCGAGCTGGAGGCGGGGGCGAGCCTCGCGATTGTCGGACCGAGCGGCAGCGGGAAGACAACGCTCCTCGGGCTTTGTGCCGGCCTTGATCAGCCCACCTCCGGCGCGGTCGCCCTGGCGGGCCAATCGATTGGCGAGCTGAGCGAGGATGGCCGCGCGCAGGTGCGGAACGAGCACGTGGGTTTTGTTTTTCAGAATTTCCAGCTGATCCCCACGCTGACGGCATGGGAAAACGTGATGGTGCCGGTCGAGTTGCGGGGCGCCAGGCGCGCCGGGCCGGGCGGCCTTGCCGGCCTGGAAGCGGAGGCGCTGGCGTTGCTCGGCCGCGTGGGGCTGGCCGAGCGCGCCGATCATTATCCGGTGCAGCTTTCCGGTGGCGAACAGCAGCGCGTCGCACTGGCGCGGGCATTCATGAACCGGCCGAAGATTCTTTTTTGCGACGAACCGACCGGTAATCTTGATGGCGACACCGCGCACGCGATGGTGGAGTTGATCTTCGGGCTGAACCACGAACGCGCGACCACGCTCGTCCTCGTGACGCACGACTTGGATCTGGCCCGCCGCTGCCAGCGCATCCTCCGCCTCAGGGGCGGCGCGGTGGTAGGCGATGAGGTTTCGCCCACGGAAGACACGGAACACGCCGAAAGGAATCTATCGTGACCACGCTGATTCATGAAGATGAAACTTACCAGGTGCTCGGAGCTTGTTTTGAAGTGTATAAGCAGAAGGGCTGTGGATTCCTGGAAGGCGTATATCAAGAGTGCCTGGAAATTGAATTCGCGCTGCGCGCCATTCCCGCTCGGGCGCTGGTCCCTCTTCCACTTATCTACAAATCTCGTCCGTTGAAGAAGAATTATGAAGCTGATTTCATCTGCTTCGAAAAGGTGCTGGTCGAAATCAAGGCTGTCTCAAAATTGACGGACGAGCACCGTGCCCAAGTCCAAAACTACCTCCACGCCACGGGCCTCCGGGTCTGTTTGCTGGTTAATTTCGGCCACTTCCCAAAGGTCGGGCATGAGCGCTTCGTGCTCTGAGTTTTCCGTGTATTCCGTGTATTCCGTGGGCACCTCCGCATGAACTTCATCCTCAAAATGGCGTGGCGGGATTCGCGGGCTTCGCGGCGGCGGCTGGCTTTGTTCTCGCTGTCGGTGGTGCTGGGGATCGCTGCGCTGGTCGCCATTGGCTCCCTCGGGGCCAACCTGGAGCGCGGGATCGACGAGCAGGCGAAGGGTCTGCTCGGCGCGGATCTGATCATCACCGGGCGGACCGCCCTGGCCGAGGCCGTCCAGCGCGAAGTCGACCAGCTCGCCGCCGAGCAGGCGCGCGAGATCAGCTTTTCCTCGATGATGGCGTTTCCGACGGCGGATAACCTGACCCGGCTCGTCAACGTCCGCGCCACGGTGGGCAATTTTCCCTTCTACGGCGATTTCACCACGGTGCCGGCGGACGCGCCCGCGCGGCTCCGGGCCGGGGGCAATGTGGTCGTCGTCGAGGAGACCCTGCTCCGGCAGTTCAACGCGAAGGTCGGCGATGCGGTGAAGCTGGGCAACACGATGTTCACCGTGGTCGGCGCGCTGCAGAAGCTGCCGGGGGAGTCCTCCGCGATTTCCGCGACGATTGCGCCGCGGGCGTTGATCCCGATGCCGGCACTGCAGGCCACCGGCCTGGCCGACCGCAACGTGCTGGTCCGGCATCGCACGATGCTGAAGCTGCCCGCGGGACTCGCCGCCGAGACGGTCGAGGCGAACCTTCGCCGGCAGTTCCGGCCCGAGCGTCTCTCCTACGATACGGTGGCGGAGCGGAAGCGTAACCTGGGCCGCGTCCTCGAGAACATCGAGGGCTTCCTCAGCCTGGTGGGTTTTGTCGCGCTGTTCCTCGGCGCCATCGGGGTGGCGAGCGCGATCCATGTTTATGTGCGGCAGAAAATCACGACGGTCGCCGTGCTGCGCTGCCTGGGCGCGAGCGCGTGGCAGAGTTTCGCGGTGTATTTGGTTCAAGGCGTTGCCTTGGGGATTTTCGGCGCGGTGCTGGGCGCGGCGCTTGGACTGGGCGTGCAGTTCGCGCTGCCCCACCTCCTGAATGATTTCCTGCCCTTCGAACTGCAGTTCGTGATCGCGTGGCCCGCGGTGCTGCGGGGGATGGGGGCGGGGCTGGTGATCTGCGTGCTCTTCACGCTGCTTCCGTTGCTGGCGGTGCGGAAGGTGTCGCCGTTGGTGGCGCTGCGCTCCGCTTTCGCCGAGCAGGTGGGCGCCGGGCTCGACCCCTGGCGGATTGCCATCGGGTTGGCGATCGTCGCGGCCGTGGCCTCGTTCTCGATCTGGCAGACCCAGCGGTTGCGCGACGGGCTGGGATTCACGGCCGTGCTCGTGTTTGGTTTCGCGACGCTCGCGGGCCTGGCCAAGCTTGTCACCTGGGCCGCGCGCCGCTGGTTGCCGCGTCGCTCGCCGTACGTCGTGCGCCAGGGGATTGCGAACCTGTACCGGCCGAACAACCGCACGGTGCTCCTCCTGGTGTCACTGGGACTGGGGACGTTCCTGATGCTGACCCTGTTCCTGACCCGGACGACGCTGCTGAAGGAAATCGAATTCACGAGCGGAGGCGGCCGGCCCAACCTGTTGCTCTTCGACATCCAGGACGACCAAATCGCAGGCGTGGCGAAACTCAGCGCCGAACAGGGCGCACCCGTGCTGGTGCAGGCGCCCATCGTCACGATGCGGATCGCGGCGGTGAAAGGCCGCAAGGTGGACGACCTGCTGCGCACCAGCCGCGGCCGCTTTGAAGGGGAGGCTCCGTCGAAGAAAGAGGCCAGGGCCGAAGGCAAGGGGGAGACGGGAGAACGGCTGCCCGGCTGGACGCTGCGCCGCGAGTATCGCTCCACCTATCGTGGAAAACTCGAGGGTTCGGAGAGGCTGGTCAGTGGAACGTTTGAGGGCCGGGCCGAGCCCGGCACAGCCATCGTGCCGATCTCGATGGAGGAGGGACTGCTCAAGGAAATGGCGCTAAAGCTCGGCGATGAGATCGAATGGGACATCCAGGGCGTCCCGATGCGCACGCGCGTGACCAGCGTGCGGGCGGTGGAGTGGCGCCGGCTCGAGCCTAATTTTTTCGTGGTCTTTCCGGAGGGCGTCCTGGAAGCCGCGCCGAAATTTTTCGTGGCCGCGGTCCGCGCCAACGACCCGGACCATTCCGCCCGGGTGCAGCGGGCGCTGGTCGCCGTGTTTCCCGGGGTGACGGCGATCGACCTCGCGCTGGTGATGCAGACGGTCGACGGCATCTTCACCAAGGTGGCTTTCGTGATCGAGTTCATGGCGTTGTTCACCGTGGTGACCGGCGTGATCGTGCTGGCGGGCGCGGTGATGACCGGGCGTTTCCAGCGCATTCGTGAAACGGTGCTGCTGCGCACGCTCGGCGCCACGCGGCGGCAACTCGTGCAGATCCAACTGGTCGAGTACGCCATCCTCGGCGTCCTGGCGGCGGGGGTGGGCTGCGCGCTGTCGGTCGCCGGAAATGCGTTGCTGGCGAAATTCATCTTCCGGATCAGCGCGGGCGTTCCGGTGCTGCTGCTGCTGGCGGGTGGCGCGGTGGTCTGCACGATCACGATCGTCACCGGCCTCCTGACGAGCCGGGGCATCACGGATCATCCGCCCCTGGAAGTGCTGCGGCAGGAAACGTAGCGGGCGCGAGGCCCGCGGTTTTGGGTTTTGGGTCGAGGTAGCGCAGGCGTCCCGCCTGCATCCGGAGATCGGGGGGGGCCAGCGGAATACCTCAGAGCCAACGGAATACCTCAGCGGGAACGATTCATTTGCCCTCGAATCACGCGAATTGGCGCGAATGAAAACCACCGTCGAGCGAGGCCAAACCAAACCGTGGGTCGAGTTGGGCAACTTCGATTCCCGTGCAGCACCTCCGGACTTCGCGTTCCTTCGCGTGATTCGCGGGAGTTCTTCTGCACGAGTCCGGCTCGGTTTTTAACCGCAGAGGTCGCAGATCGAACCGGATGAGATGCCCCTGACCTACCCGGTGCAGTTTCAGGACCTCCTCGCTCAGGGACATCGCTGCACCCGAGTTGGTCTTTCGGCGGGACCAAAAGTAAACGCAGCCGCCTGCCCGGAAAAAGGGAGTCGGTCTGGGGTATTTTTCGGCTCAACAACTTCCGGCCATTCGAATCCACTCCCGGTCATGGCAACACGCCAAGCCTTCCGCAGATCGAAACCGGCACCCAGTTCAGGGGAATAACACTGATAGGCAAAAAACAAAATGACCTTCGCAAGAAGACTTCTAATGTTCGTTGGCGGCATTGCCGTTGCGGTGGCTATTCTGTCCTTCCTCCTACCGTCGGAAATAACCATTTTTGGCGGACGATCGAGATATGCTTCGGATTCAGTTTTGTCCGCCCGCCTTGCCAGCGCCATCAGTCAAGAATCCACGCTCGATTTGCAAGCGGTGCTAGGATTTGCAGAATTTAAATGGGAGAGGGTTTTCTTTTTCGCTCCATACACACCACGCAGGATCATCGAACAAAAACTCGGAACCTCACCCGGATTCCGATGGAATTCGCTAATCGAAGTTACGGAGGGTTATGTGCTGGTAGTATTCAAGGAGAAAAATCGGGTTGTGGCGTACTTCGACTTTCCTAGCTCATCGGGAGATTTTTCACAAGCAGCGGAAGATCCTGGATTCTGTGATCGGCCAGCCGTCTTCCGAGTTGTTACAGGTCCTGAAAAAACGCGGAAGGTTATCCCATTTCATACAAAGCCTAACTCTGAGCGTTCTGCTGCGCCGTAGCGCGCAGCGGGACGCCGGTTGAACAAGTCGCCAGAGCCAAGCCGGCGAGGGGTGCTTCGGTCGCTGCGGTTGCGAGCGAAAATCCGTGGTAATTTGCCCGGCGCGGCTCATCTTTAACGTTAGGCAAAGCATGCCAAAGCCCGCTTGCATCTACTGTCCTACCGGAGTCGGTTCCACCCGAGATCACGTGCCGCCGAAGGGCTTCTTCCAAGATCCGGTTCCCACCGACGCGCAGCTCATCACTGTTCCGTGTTGCGAGTCTTGTCGTCAGCGCGATCACGCGAATGACGAATTGGTCAGGAATGTTCTAACCTCGTTGGAGGACACTGAGCCACTCGACTACGTTTCGAAGCATGTCGTCCCACGCCGCAACCGAGCGCTGGAGCGGTCACACCCCCAAGTCCTGAAGGTGATGGGGCTGATGCATCGAGTCGTTCTCCAGAATGAGAAAGGCGAAGTCCTCAGAGAAGATTGGGCGTTCTCGCTCGATCACCCGTGCATCACTCAGTTTTTGGAGCGTGTCGGACGCGCGCTTCTCTTCAAGGAGCTCGGCCAGGGATTTTTCGAAGCAGACTTTGGCTGGCGGTTGAATCCGCCAATTCCACCCGAGCTCTATCAGTTTGCGGTTGCGAATTTCCCGAAGAGAAGAGTCCTCGATGTTGTAGCGTATGTCGTCTCACCCGCTCCGAAGAATGTTCACTGGATCATTGTCCAGTTCTACGGTGGCGTGGAGTTTTTGCTGCGGTATGAAAAGAAAGGATAACAAGGCGGAGGGTTCACGGGGTCAGGGCGCGCCCTGACCCCGTGACGGAGGGGTTGAACAAGCCCGTTCCGAGTGACGGGGCAGGTGGAGTCCGCTTTATGCGGATTTTATTTTCGGGCGGTCGGGGTCGGCGTGGCGGTCGGGCCAGTCTGGCCGCGGTTCCCCACCCGGCGGTGGGTTGCTTTTCCGCTTCGGCGCTGCGCGGGACGACTTCGCCATCGCCAGGCCGCGGGCGCGTAATTGTTTGTCGGTGACACCGGCGACGCTCCGCCCGGCGCCCACCGGTGGGCGGGCGCGCCGTCTTGTTCAACGCATGCTGCGCCACGAGGTGATCGTAGGCCGCGACCTGGAGCCCTCCCTTCGACGGTGAAGGCGGCCGCGGCCATTCCTGGTGGCAGGAGTGAACAAACCCGATCAACCGCAGATGGCGCAGATGAACGCAGATAAAAATATCCCAATCCCAGGGTTCGTGCTCGGGTCGGCTTGGCCATCTGCGCTCTCTGCGAAATCTGCGGTTCAAAACTCCCGGTTTCGATTTGCAGCCATGACTGGCTCATCGTTGACGTTCGGCGAAAGAGACGGCCGAGACGGGAACCGGGGGCCGGCGCCAAATTGCGCTAAGCCGGACTCATGCAGAAGCCGAGCAAGATCATCAATGTGTACCAGCCGGCTGGCCAGATGGAGGAATTCTTCCGCGCAGTGGGGAAGTCGAAGGACCTGCCCACGCGCGAGGATGTGAGCGCCAACACCTACACGGAGAAACAGGTCAATGCGGTGAAGCGGTTGTTCAGTAAACACGGCATAGAGCTGCTCGGCCCGCCGATCAGCTTGGAATAAAGGAATGACCGCCCGCGGCGCCGCAAGCAGCAGCGCGCGCGGCGGGCGTTCTGGCGTGGACGAAGCGCTCGGTTACCACCGCGCGCTTTTGCGGTCGATCCGGTTTCCCACTTGCCACGCGCCACCGCTCTTTGCCACTTCTCCCTCCCATGCCTCGTGTCGTCACCTTTCATTACACCCTGCGCGACCCGAGCGGACGCGTTTTGGATACTTCCGGCGGCGGGGAGCCGATCAGCTATCTCGAGGGCGCGGGCCAAATCATCGACGGGCTCGATGAGCAGCTGCGGTTTGCCTCGGCCGGCGAGAAGGCGACGGTCCATGTGCCCGCCGCCAAGGCCTACGGCGAGCACAACCCCGAGCAGGTGCAGCGGGTGAAACGCGCGCTCCTGCCGGTGAAGGGCGAGCTCAAGATCGGAGATCAGTTTCAGACCGGCACCGATCGACATGCGCCCGTCGTCACGGTCAGGGCGATTGAAGGCGAAGAGGTCCTGCTCGATGCCAACCATGCGCTCGCGGGCGTCGATTTGAAGTTCGACGTTGAAATCGTCGCCGTCCGACAGCCGACGCCGGACGAACTGAGCCACGGCCATGCGCACGGGGCGGATGGTCACGCCGGGCACTGAAGGGCGGGCACATCCGGGTGTGTCTCGTGGGCGCGGGTGCATCTCCGAATTGTCGGCAGATTGCCGCGGTTCGAAAAGTGGCACGGGCGTCTCGCCCGTGGGCTTGGCAATCCCCCAACATGGGCGAGACGCCCATGCCACCTCGGACCGCCGACAACTCGGAGATGCCCCTCTTCGGCGCAACCCGCCAAAGGAAACCTTGAGCAGCGCGGCGCCGGCGACCTAATGGACGTTTCCACTCCATGAAAGCTCTCGGCATCGATATTGGCGGGTCTGCGCTGAAGGGGGCGCCGGTGGATACGAAGACCGGCCAGCTCCTGGCGGAACGGTTTCGCATCGCGACGCC
>JBKJRG010000602.1:0-3025 GCA_046594805.1 Opitutaceae bacterium
GGTTGCTTTCGAACGCGTCGAGATCGAGCAGCAGCGAAGGCGTCGGCAAGTCGTGCTTCGTGAGCGGACGGCCGCTGGCCAGTCGCTGCTCGACTTCACTGCGGGCATAACCGCTTGAGGCGGCAGCGATCCGCAGCGCCGGCGCGAGGGTCGTGGCCGCGAGCCCGTATTTCAGGAACGAACGCCGGGAGGTTTTCATGGCTGCGATGGGGTGTGTTGAGGAGGACGAGCCCGACGTTTTATCGGTGCGTCGATTTATTTTGGCTCAAAGGGGCGCCGAGCACTACATGACTTACAACGCGAAAATCCGATCCATCCGCTGGGCGAGGTCGCGTGCGCTTTCGACGTCGGCGGCCTGGTTGCCGGGCTGCTCGGAAATGGCCCAGCCGGCGTAGCCGATCTTGTCCAACTCCGCCATGACCGCGGGCCAGTTCGTGCCGCCTTCCAAAAGTTTCGGCCGCGCCGCGGCACCCTTCGCCGCCGGATCGGCCGGCGCCGTGCTGAAATCCTTAATATGCAGCCGCACGATTCGTTTGCCGATGATCCGAATCCAATTCTCGGCCACCGGGCCGCGCCGGCCCACGTTGCCGATGTCGAAATGCCAGCCGACCCACTCGCTGTTGATCGCGTCGAGGTATTCCACCGCCTGCTCGGGCGTCAGGATGAAATTGTTGCCCACGTTCTCGATCGCGATCTTCACGCCAAGGTCCTTCGCGACTGGAATCGCCTTTTTGATTTCGACGATCGAACGGTCCCAGCACTCCTGGAACGTCGAACCTTCGCGGCCATTCCCGGCCACCACGCCCGGCACGAGCAGCACACTCGTCGCGCCGTAGGCTTTGGCATCCTCGAGGGCGATGATCAGCCCGTCGTAGCCGATCTTGCGCGTGGCTTCATCAGGGGCCGACAACGGCTTCACCCAATGAATGTGGTCGCACACGCTGGCGGCCTTGAGGCCCGTTTCCTTGAAAGCGGCGAGCACCTCGTCGCGGTTCATCGCGCCCATCGGCTCCACGCCCTCGAATCCCGCTTCCTTCATGGCACGGAATTTCTCGAGGACCGAGCCCTTCACGCCAATGGTGGAATACATGATCGCCTTGCGGAGGTTCCGCTTCGGCGCGGCATGGGCGAGCGGTACGAATGCGGCGGCAGTAGCAGTGCCGGCGGTAATCTTAAGAAAGGAGCGGCGATTCATGGGAAAAGATGCGGGGATTTTTTGAACTCAGAATTTAACAGAAGAAAACGAAGGTAACGAAGAGCGCACAGTGGGCGTGCATTGTCAGGGCCTTCGTTCCCTTGGTTGCCTTCTGTTCAAAAGGATTGGGCTGCTGGTCGGCGCGGTTCACGCCTTCAGGATGCTTTCCCAACCTTTCCGGTACTCAGGCCGCTTGATGAATGGGGCCGCTTCCGGCGCATTGGTCGCCCGCATGGCCTTGTAGTCCCACTGGATCTTTTTTCCCGTGCGGTAGGCCACGTTGCCGAGGTGATTCGCCTCGGTCGTCCAGCCGGAATACTGGAAGTTCGAGCCGGGCACCGGGCCGGTGCCCTTGGCGTAATTGACCCACTCGACCCAATGCCCCGGCGAACGGGCGATCGTCTCGGCGGGCGTCTTGAAGTCCTTGAAGCTCTCCTCGGGCAGCAGTTTTCCGTTGCCGAGCAGCATGCCTTTTTCCCCGAAGAAAATGCAGGAGCGCTTGCCCCACCCTTCGACCCAGCCCGGCGGCTTGCTGTCACCTTGGTGCCAGACGAGTTTGAGGGCCGGCTGCCGGCCGACCGCCTCGAACTGGAAGGTCGCCTTCAACGTGGCCGGCGCGAGTTCCTTGTGCGCCACCGGCACATTTGGGGAGGTCGCCTCAATCGTCGCCGGCGCCAGCACGCGGCCGCCTTTGCCGTCCGGCCGCCAGAGATCGAGCACGGTGAACGGCACGTCGTTGTCATGGCTCCCAAGATCGCTCATCGTGCCGTTGCCGAATTCCCACCAGCGATACCAACGCGGGCCGGGAAAATACGTCGCATGAAACGGCCGCTCCGGCGCCGGCCCAAGCCAGAGGTCCCAGTCGAGCGTGGGCGGAACCGGCATCTCCTCCTTGAAACGGTCGACGACCTGCACGCCGTTGTAGAAACCGTGCGGCTTGTCGAATTTTTCCGCGGACGCCGCGTCCTGCAACCCCCAGGCGCGGTCAGCCCAGACGTGAACTTCTTTGACCGGGCCAATAACGCCGGTGTCGAGGATTTCCCGGATCGAACGCCGCGCAGCCCAGGCGTGCCCTTGGTTGCCCATCTGCGTGGACAGCTTCGGATATTTGGCCGCGGTCTCCCGAATGAGGCGGGTTTCCCAGATGTTGTACGCGAGCGGCTTTTCGCAGAAGACATGCTTGCCCTGCGTCAGTGCCAGATAGGTGGCAAAAACGTGCGTGTGCTCCGCCGTGGAAACGACGACGGCATCGAAATCGTTCGGCCGATCGAAAACGCGCCGGAGGTCGGTGTACTTTTTCGCCTGCGGGTACCGCTGCGAAGCGGAGTCGAGCGCGACCTGGTTGATGTCGCAGAGCACGGTGACGTTTTCGTCCGGATGCGGCCCCGCGCCGGGTTCGACGGTCGCGCCCTTCCCACCCTTGCCGCCCTTGGCTCCACCGCCGCCCGGCAGGATGGTGAGCTCGTTCAAGCTCGCGTTGCCGCGGCCGCCGCAGGCGATGAACGCGATGTTCATCTTGCTGTTTAAGTTCTGCCCCCGCAGCAACGCGGGCGCTCCGGCTACGATGCCGACCGTGGTCAGGGCCCGGCCGACAAACTCGCGCCGCGTCATCGGACGTGATGGGGTCTTCTTCGTGGTCTGCTTCATGGGGTGCTCCTTGATGGAGAAACTGATCCTAGCGGGGCTGTGATGGCTGACGGGGCGATTTCTGACACCGATCCATGCTGCGAAGCAATGCCGCATCGCGGTACAGGGTTGTCGCGGGGCGCATCTCCGAGTTGGCGGCGGACATCCCTTCCGACGGAGCGGCGGTTTCCCAACCGCCGAAAA
>JBKJRG010000114.1:0-13645 GCA_046594805.1 Opitutaceae bacterium
TGATTGGATGCTTTTTCATTCGCGTCCATTCGCGTAATTCGCGGGCAACAGAATCGTTCCGCTGAGTGGATCAATTCCTGGTTTTCTGGCTTCTGAATTCTGCCCCCTTGACCCCGCTCAAATCACCGAAACGCCCTCAGCGACGCGGACGCACCCGGTGCCGGTCACCCCAGCGCGTATTATTTTCGTGCGGCTAGCGAGGTGCCCCCACAAAACATGCTGCCATGCCCCGATTTCCTTTGCGCTCCGCTGGCTGCGCGCTGCTGGGCAGCCTCGCCCTCGCGGGAAGCGGCGGCTGCGAGCGGGCGCCGGCACTACCCGCAACCGGTGTGGCGGCGAACGCTCCGGCCGTGACGCCACTGCGGTCGGAAACCATCGGCGCGCCCACGAGGAATTCGCCCTGGATCGCCCATGTTTCCCCGGTGGATCTGGACCGCGATGGACGCCTCGATCTCATTGTCTCCGAGGCGCAGGCGAACCAGGTCCTCTGGCTGCGACAGACGGACGGCGGCCGGTTTGAGGAGCGAATCCTTGCGGCCGGGATGAAGGCCCCGGTGCATGCCGAAGCGGCGGACCTCGACGCCGACGGCGATCTCGATGTCGTGGTGGCGAGCATGGGTTTCGTGTTTCCCAACAACGATCGCATCGGCACGGTCTTCGTGCTGGAGAACGACGGGCGTCAGAATTTCACGCCGCGCGCCGTGCTGGAAAACACCGAGCGGGTGACGGATGTCCGCGCGGGGGATTTCAATGGCGACGGCAAAACTGATTTGGCGCTCGCGCAATTCGGCTACGATCAAGGCGCGGTCAGCTGGCTGGAACGCACCGGACCGTGGACCTTCACCCGCCACGTGCTGCTCGAGCTCTCGGGCGCGGTGAATGTGTGCGTGGCGGATTTCAACGGCGACGGGCGGCCCGACCTCGCGGCCCTCCTATCGCAGCAGTGGGAGGAAATATACCTGTTCACGAACACCGGGCAGGGTTTCGATCGGCGACGGATCTGGGGTTCGACCAACGAGGATTACGGCAGCAGCGGGCTCAGTGTGTGCGATTTGAACGGCGACGGGCGGCCCGACCTGCTCTACACGAACGGCGACGGCTTTGGTCCGGCTGCCACGCCCGGACCCCGCCCGTGGCACGGCGTGCAGTGGCTGGAAAACCTCGGCGGGGGGCAGTTCCGTTTTCACCGCATTGGCGATCTGCCGGGAGCCTACAGCCCGGTGGGCGTGGACTGGGACGGCGACGGGATGATGGACGTCGTCGCGGCGGGTGCCTATGCGGGGCGCGGCAATCCCGCGGCGCCGCCGGCTGCGCTGGTGTGGTTTCGCAACCGGGGCGGGATGCAATTCGATGCGCGCGTGCTGGCGACGAAGCCCCTGGACCAGATCACCGTGGCGGCGGGCGATTTTGCCGGCGATGGGCGCCCGGCGCTCGTGAGTGGCGGGTTTTTTCTGTCGGCGACCTACGACGGCACCGGGCGGCTGACGCTCTGGCGGCGGTGACCAGGCATGCGGGCACGACGCACGTTGCTGATAGTGACGGGCCTGGCGGTCGCCGCAGCGGCTGTGGGCTGGTGGCGCGCGGAAGTGAGCCGCTCGTTGATCATCGCCGGGGTGCCGTCCACGCCGCCGGTGCTCAACTGGCCGGCCGAGTTTCGCGCGCGCCTCGAGCAGACGAGCGCGCGCGCCATCGGCCGATGGAGTCCGGGCGCGGCGCTCGGCGAATTGAGCCGGTTGTACCACGCGAATGGTTTTCTGCGCGAGGCGATGCAGTGTTACACGCTGCTGGAGCAGCTCGAACCGGAGGAACCGCGGTGGTGGCACCGCCATGCGACGCTCCAGGCCGGCGCGGGGGACGGCGAGCGGGCGCTGGAGCGCTGGGAACGCGTCCGAAGACTGGCGCCGAGCTACGTGCCCGCCCAGTTGCGCCTGGGCGATCTCCTCCTCAAGAACAACCAACCGGCGCGCGCGGCCGCGGTTCTTGCCGAGGTGTTGCAGCGCGAGCCGGGACATCCCCACGCGTTGCTCGGGCTGGCGCGAATCGATCTCGAGGCCGGACGCTGGGCGGAAGCGCGGCCGCGGCTGGAGGCCGTCGTGGCAAAAACGAACTACGCCCTGGGATACGATCTCATCGTGACGGTTTACGAAAAGTTGGGGGAAACCCGGCGGGCGATGGAAATTCGGGGGCGGGCCAAGGCTTCGGGAGCTTACCGGGATTTCCCGGATCCGTGGCTCGATGAATTGCTGGGCGACTGCTACGACGTTTACCGGCTCGCGCTCGAGGCGGGACGGGCGAGTGCAAATGGAAACCACGCCGGGGCGCAGCGGATCCTGGAGCGCACCTTGACGCTGGCGCCCGACGACGTGGCGGCGCGGTTTCAACTTGCCCGGGTGCTGGTCGAGCAACGCGATGGGTCGGGCGCCCGGCGCGAATTTGAACGTTGCACCGTGTTGGTCCCGGGCTTCGCCGACGCGTGGGCGCATTGGGCGGCTTTGTTACAGCAGGCCGGGGAAGCGGCCGGAGCCGAGCGGATCGTGGCGGCAGGTTTGCGCGCGTGCCCGGAGTCGTCGGGACTCCACTTGATGCGGGCGCGACAGCTCCGCCAAGCCGGCCGCGCCCAGGAAGCCATCGCCGCTTACGAGACGGCCATCCGGCTCCGCCCGAACGAGGCAGAGGCGTATCTCGAGCTGGCCACCACGTTGTTCCGGCTCGAAGAGGTGCCGGCGGGACTGAAGCGACTGGAGGAGGCGCTCGCCGCGGAGCCGGAGCATCCGCCGACGCTGGCGCTGCTGGCGTTTCACGCGATCACGAGCGGCGACGAGACGGCCGCGCAGGGCTGGATGCAGCGGGTGCAGCGCCAGCCGCGCGTGGCGCCCGAGCAGGCCGGCCGGCTGCAGGCGGCCTATCGCGAGCGCTTTGGCCGACCGGCGCCGTGAGCCGTATCCATTCAATCAACATATCTGAATTTGCCCACGGAACACACGGAAGAGAAACGGATGTAGGTGCGTGCGTCGGACTGGAGGGCGAACCGGTTGGTGAATGAGGCTCATCCCAGCCCAGGAGGGGCAATCTATTCATTCCGTGTGTTCGGTGTGTTCCGTGGGCAGATCTCTTCTGAATTGTTACTGCTTGGGCGGAATCCGAGCGGCTCGCTCCTTCCGGCTGAAGGCGGAACTACAAACCCCGGAATCCGGCAAAAAAAAGCGCCTCCGGCTGGAGCCGGAAGCGCGGTGAGGGGGGATGGGGCCGGGCTAGAACTTAAACACGTTCGAAAGGCTCCATGTCTCCACGGGAGCGATACGGAAGCCGGCGTGCGTGCCGTCGGGTTGAGCGGTGATCGGGATCAGACTGTCGTGCTGGGCGACGTTGCGGACGTTGAGCTGCACGCGCCAGTCGATGCCGCGCCAGACGTTCTTCCGGCCGTAGCCGACCCAGAGGTCGATGTTGGTCTCGGTGGGGCCGCGGTAGGGATTGGCGATGTCGAAGCTCACGTCGCTGGCGGTCTTGCCCGGGAGCGGCTTGTAGCCGATGACAACGGTGTCCTGCCAGCGGACGCCACCGCCGATGCTGACGCCCTTGAGGCGGCCTTCGGTGAAGTCGTAGTTGGTGATCGTGTTGACGCGCCATTCGCGGAGCTCAGGGACGTTCGTGCCTTCCTGCAATTTGCGGGAGGTGAACTCAGAACCGACGTTGCTGTTCCATTGGAACAATGTGGTATCGTTGCCCGCACCGCCCCACCAGACGCGGAGATCGCCCGCGGCAGTATTTTTGAGCGCGTCCTCGTATTTGGCGACAAAGTCGGCGAGCGCGGTTCCGCCGATCTTGCTGCGGTTGGCATCGGTCTTGGCGGCGTTGAGGCTGAGGCGCCAGTTGCGGGTGGCCTGCGCATTGAACTCGATCTCGTAGCCCTTGGAGAGGCTGTCCTCGGTGAGCGTGAAGCCGGTGGGGGTGCTGGCGGCGAGATCGCGCACCTGGTTGATGGGGGCGATGGAGGGATCGAAGGCGAGGCCCCAGGCCTTGTAGAAACGCGGGTCGAGTTTCTTCTGCCAAGCGCGCCAGGCGGTGATGGCCGCGCGCTCGCGCGCGTTGGCCTGATCCTGGTTCTCGCCGGGACCAGGGCTGTAGGTGTAGCGGCCCGTGCTGCCCTGATTCTGCGTCGCGAGGGTCTGGCCGCCCAGGTCGAACTCGAAGGTGTTGGCCCAGTTGCCACCCCAGGCTTGGGAGGTGCCGAGAAACCAGCCGCCGCCGAGGCCGCTGCTGTTGGCGTTTTTCGCGCCGGTCTCGTAGCGGTTGACGCGCAGGGAGAACTTGCCGTCCTTGGTCTCGAGGTAGACGCCCTTGTCCGTCGTGCGGCCCTGGGGCGCGGAGATGGGATCGCCGTAGAGATCGACCCGGCTGGCCGCGGGCTGGAAGTTCTCCGACTTGCTGTAGAAGAGGCTGACGTTGATGGGCAGGCGCTCGCCCTTGATGAACCGGTTCAAGTGCGCGACCGCGCTCCAGGTCTTCGATGTGACTTCGATGCGGTTACTCGGGAGATCGGGAAGGCGGAAAGTCGAGCCGAGATCGACCTGGCCGAAGCCGGGGCTGCTGTTGGAATTGCGATTGAAGGCCCAGGATTTGGCGACATCACGGCGGATGCCGTAGGTGCCGACGAGGGCGTTATCCCAGAAATGGCCTTGCCAGACGGCGACACGGGAGAACACGCGCGAGCGGGTCAAGCTGGCGTTAGTGGTGAGGGCGTCGCGATTGCCGGCCTCGGAGTCGGTGACGTTGAAGATTAGATTGCGCCAACCGACGTAATTGGCGGGATTTTCCGACTGGGTGGAGTCGCCGGTCGCGGGCGGCGCGGCGAGACCGTTTTGCCACGGAGCGGCGGGATCAACGCCGGGGCGTGCGGCCCACGTGGAGTCGAACACGCGGATGTTGGCTGCGGAAGCGACCCGGGAGACCTGCGTCGGCCGCGGGATGCGCGCGCCGTTGGCCGCGCCGGTGAGCAGCGAGGGCCCGAGATAAACGGCGGAGCTCACGGCGAGGAGGTTGTCGGTGAACTTGATCGCGTCGCCCGGCGCGACCATGAGCGTGCGGTAGGCCGGGTCGAGGATCGCGTAGCGCTGCCAGCTGCGGCTGTCGCGCTTCTGGCGGTCCTGACTGTAGAGGCCGGTAATGGTGTGGCGGCCGGCGAGGCGCGTGAGCCAGTTCTTACCGCCCTCGCGGACGAAATCGTGGGTGCCGAAAACGGTGACGCGGCCGGACTCGCGGTCGGTCTTGTTGGAGTTGTTGCCGAACTGCCAACTGTCACTGAGGAAGGGGCGACCTAGATTGGGATTGGGCGTGCCATCCTGGTAGGGCAGATTATTTCTCCCAGCGGGGGTGCCGTCGGAGTAAACGCTATTGAGGTCGACATGGATGGCTTGGTTGTCGCCGCTGAGGAGCGCGAGCTGGCCGTTTTTATAGAACTCCTTGTTGTAGGTAGCCTCGATGCCAAACTTGTCCTTCATGAAGGTCTGAGCGAGGCTGACATTGGAGGCGCGGAAGTTCTGCCACTCGCTCTTGTTGGGTCCGTCGATGAGCTCGTTGTAGAAATCGAAGACGGAGGAGTTCGTAAGATTGTAGTTTTTATAGACGCCGAATTCAGCGAACGGCAGGCGGGCGGCGCGGGCGAAAGCGGCTTGGGGGGCGATGCCGCCCTGCCGGAGAAAGGGGATGCCGCCGATATTTTTGTCGATGGCGCCGCTGGGGCCGATGCCGCGCACGGAGCGCATTTCCGAGACCATGAAGGTGGGCGCGCCGGAGCCGGAGAAATAGGCGAGCGGCCCGCCGAAGTTCTGCGCGAAGTTCCCGATCCGCGGGTTGTAGGCGGGATTGGGCTGGCCGGAGTTCGGGCCGCCGTTGATGCTGGGGCGCTGCTGGCCGGAGTTGGGGCGGCCGCTCCAGTCGTCCTGCATCTGGAACGGATTGAACGTCTCGCGATTGAGATTCGCGAAGGTGCGGGGCGAGCCGTTGGGATAGCGCCCCTGGTAGGTGCCGGTGGCGAACCACGGCGTGATGCGGTCGATCGGCGGCAGCGAGCGCGGGCGGTTGCTGCTGATCGCGCCGAACTCGACGTTGGCTTTTATGATCGTGCGGGCGGAGGCCTTTTTCAGGAAGGCCGGCTCGTAGCGGATCGCGCCGTAGAGGCGGCGATCGCGGCTGAAGGCCGGCTCCTGCTGGAACCTCTCGTCGTTGTAGAGCCCAAGGACGCGGAAGGCCAATTGGTTCCTCAGCAGGACGCGGTTCACATCGAGCGACGTGCGGAAGGTCCCGAAACTGGCGACGCGGACTTCCGCCTCGGCGGTGTTTTTGAACGTGGCCTGTTTTGTGCCCGTATTAATGATACCGGCCGGGCTGCCCTGGCCGAACAGGATGGAGTTGGCGCCGCGCTGAAGCTCGACCCGGTCCACAGCGTAACCGTCCCACGGAATGTCGGTGAGGAAGAAGTCGCGCGTGTTGTCGGCGGAAGTGAGGCCGCGAACGCGGGTGTTCTGGTTCGGATTGGCGAAGCGACCGGACTCGTTCAGCGAGGCGGAGTCGCCGAGGCCCGCGAAGTTGCCCTGGATGTTACCGACCTCGGTCCCGATGGTGTACTGCAGCAAGGTCTCGTTGTTGGTCGCACCAATATCCTTCATGAACTGGCTGGTGATCACCGTGACCGCATTCCCGATGTCCCGCAGATCGGTGTTGAGGCGGTTGCCGGCGAGCGTGGTGGCCGCCCCGTAGCTGTTGTCCGCCTGGGCGGCGACTTCAAAGGGCGAAAGCACGAGGACGCGATCGTCCTCCTCGGTGGCTGTGGCGGGAGTCACGGCAGTCCTGGCGAGCGGTGCCGGCGCTTTTTGCACCGGAGCGGGCCGGGGTGTGGGGGCGGCCGGCTGAGGCCAGGCGGTGTTCGCGAGGAGAGCGAACGAGGCGGCCAACGCGGCCACAGGGAGCCTGTGCAGTTTCATTTTCATCAGTGGTATGGGTTGCGGTGAGGAGTGGGTAAGGCTGGCATCAGGCGGCCCCCGGGTGGAGCCACGCCTGAACTCGAGGATCGTCCTGGGTTCATTCGCCACGGCTGCAGAGCCGCGCGAAAAAAAGGTTTGGTCGGAGAGGAATCAAAAGGGAAACGGAAATGCAACCACTCGCTGGGGGTGGGGCGCCCGCATGGACGGCGGTCTGAGGGTACGGGGACGAGGAAAGCGCCGCAGTCTAGTCATTCTGCGCGGACGGCGCTATCACCCGAAAGAGCTATGGATGCCCCGGGCGCTTAACGCCCGGCTTCGTCCACCCGCAGGAGCCCTTGTTCGAATCCGCGGGCCACCGCTTCCGCCCGGTCGGCTGAGTCCAACTTCTGCAAGATCGCCTTCACGTGGGCCTTGACGGTGTGCTCGCTGATCGAAAGCGCGCCGGCGATATCCCGGTTGGAAAGCCCGCGGCGCATCCCATCCAGCACCTCGACTTCGCGATTCGACAGGTGTTTGCGCTTCGCGAGTTGCGAGAGGCGCTGCTCGAGCGCCTGCGGTATGTAACGACCGCCGGCGTGGACGTGCCGGATCGCCCGGATCAATTCTTCGCGGGTGACGCTTTTCGGCAGGTAGCCAGAGGCGCCGGCTTCGATCGCCCGCTGCACATCCTCGTCCAGCTCGGATGTCGTCAGCATCAGCACCCGTGCGCCGGGCCAGGTGGCGCGCAGGGCACAGAGCGCTTCCAGTCCGCCCAAGCCCGGCATGCGCACATCCATCAACACGACGTCAGGGTGTTCGGTCCGGTATTTTTCGAGGGCTTGCGCGCCGTCCTCCGCTTCGGCCACCACGGTCAATCCTTCGTCCAGGCTCAAGACGGCGGCCAGCCCCATCCGCACGACCGAGTGGTCATCCACCAGGAGAATTCGGATACAACGCGGCTGAACCATTCTGGCACCACTATGCCTGGCACCGCGCTCGAGCGCAATCGCTCGAATGGGCGATGGCGCGGCGCTTGCCCCGCCTTGTCCCTCCTGCCATGAAGCCAGCGTGCCTCGAGCGATGTTAGCCCTGGTCGCCACCGTCCTGCTGGGCCCGCTCTTCCCGCGCGCGCAGGGGGCGGAGCAGGAAATCCTGGCGACCTGTGGCGACGTGCGCGCCCTCTCGCGCGATCAGGCCGCCCGCGGCCTGCCCGTGCGGGTCCGCGGCGTCGTCACGCTGCTGCCAGCCGACGCGAAGGGGAGCTTCATCATGGATGACGGGACCGGCATCTGGGTTGGCCCGCCGCGACCGGATGAATCAGTGGGGACGGCCGTCGCCTCGCTGCAGTTGAATGACCTCGTCGAAGTCGAAGGCCTCACTCACGAGGGACATTTCGCCCCGACGATCTCCGCCCGTCACGTGCGGGTGGTCGGGCGCGCCCCACTTCCGGCCGCCCAGGCGATCACCCAGCTCGGACCGGAATCCGGCGTGCACGACAGCCAGCGGGTGACCATCGCCGGCGTGGTGCAAGCGGCCGAGAGCGTGGCGCGGACGGGACGCACCGAGTTGAAGCTGCTCGTATGCGCGCCGGCGGGGCATTTCAGCTTTTTGCTGTACGCGCCGAGCCCGGTTCCCGCGAGCAGCCTGGTCGACGCCGAGGTTTCCCTGACGGGCATCTTCCTGTCTTACTTCAATTCCCGCCGGGAATTCCTGGGCGTGCGGGTGTTCTCGAACGATCCGGACGATGTGCGAGTTTTGCGCCCCCCGGCCGCCGACGCATTCGCCGCCCCCGAGGTGGCCTTGGGCGAAGTGATGGGATTTTCGTCGCGCGGGCTCGATGCCCACCGCCGGCGTGTGCGCGGCACGGTGACGCTTTGCAAGCCGGGGCACTATTTCTACCTGCAGGACAAACAGCACGCGCTGAGAATCAACACCCGCCAGCGGGACTCGCTTCAGCCCGGTGACGTGGTGGAGGCCACCGGGTTTTTCCAGCTGAAGCACCACCGCGCCGAAATGCACGAGGCGGTCTTCCGGCGCATCGCCCGCCTGCCCGCCCCCCAGCCGCAGGAAATCACCCGGGAGCAGGCGTTTGCCCGCGAGCCCCGGGCGATGTATTCACCACCCCAGGACCGCGACGACTATCTCGTGGCGCTGCGGGGACGTCTGGTCAGCTTCGATCACAAGCAGGGCGAGCCCCTGCGCCTGAACCTGGAATGCGATGGCGTGCTGGTCCCGGCCGAGTTTTCCGGCACGCAGGACGCCGGTTTCGTCAGCACGCTGCGGCCCGGCAGCGAATTGCGCGTCAGCGGTATCTGCGCGCTGACGTTTTCGGAATCGCTGCCCGTCGTCGACTGGCCGACGCCCGTGGCCCTGCGCCTTTTGCTGCGGGGCCCGGGGGATGTGGAAATAATCCGGGCCGCCTCCTGGTGGACCCAGGAACGGTTGTGGACGGCCCTCGGACTCACCGTGCTGGTCCTGGTGGTGGCCCTGGCCTGGGTGGCGCTGCTCCGCCGCCGCGTCTCCCTGCGCAGCGCGCAATTGACCGAGGAGATGCGGGCCCGCCGCGATGCCGCCGTGGAATTCGAGTCCACCCTCCGGGAACGGAACCGGCTCGCCGCGGACCTGCACGATACCACCGAGCAATCGCTGACCGGGCTGGCGTTCCAATTGGAGGCCACTGAGGCGCTGCACGCCCGGGCGCCCGATCGCAGCCAGCAGCATCTGGTGCTCGCCCGACAGTTACTCGGCCGCAGCCGGGAGGACCTGCGCCGCAGCATCTGGAATCTCCGGGCCAATCCACTGGAAAAAAACACGCTGGCCGAAGCGCTCCGGGAAGTCGCGGCGGACCGCAGCGCGGGCATGCGGGTGCACATCACGGTGAAGTGCGATGGCCAGGCGCGGCCCCTGCCCGATTTCGTGGCCGGCAACCTGCTCCTGCTCGCCCAGGAAGGCATCACGAACGCCCTCAAGCATGCGCGGCCGACGGAGATTGAATTGCACCTGAACTTCCCCGAGCGCGCCGTGACCCTGAGCATTACCGACGATGGAATCGGGTTTGATCCCGCCACGGCCGACGGACCCAAGGATGGCCATTTCGGCCTGCAGGGAATGCGCGAGCGAATCAAACGGCTCGGAGGCTGCCTGGAGATCAAAAGCGCTCCCGGCACCGGAACCGTGATCACGGCCAACGTGCCGCAATAACGTTCCGCGAAAAACCCGGGCGGACCAAGGTGGCAATGCAAGCCACCGCGGCTGGCTGTCCTTGGTAGGGCTGGCGCTCGCCGCCATGCCGTCGCGCGGGTCGCGTGCGCACGTCAGAGATTCTCGCCTGCGAGTTCCGCGACGGCATGGCGACAAGCGCCAGCCCTACCGGCGGAGTTTTCCTGGATTCCTGGCTTGCTGCTCTCCGTTCAAATCAGCGAAACGCCCTTCGGCATGCGCACCACCACCGTGCCCGCGATCTTGTCGTGCCATGACTGCCGTTCGGCGTCGATCGCCACCCAGATGAACCCGAGCCCGACCACGACCAGCGAGAGGAAACAGCCGAGTGCGCGCACGATCACCGTGGCCCAGTCGAGCTCGCGCCCATCAACCCGCACGACTTTTAGCCCGCACACGATGCCGCCTACGGTGGTGCCCTTCAGTTTCCACATCAGGGCGCCGTAGATGGCCATCAGCGGCAGGAAGCCGGGCGGATCCAGCTCCAGTCGGGCATGGTGCGGCAGCAGGTGATTCAGGAAATTCGCGATCAGCGCGATGAGGATCACATCGAGGGCGAGCGCATAGAGCCGGATCATGAAGCCCGCGCGGGGCATAGTGGCGGCGAACACCGGGGGGGGCGGCGGCGCGAGCGGCACTGAAGATTCGTACGGCATCGAGCCGGGTGCGGCGGCGCCAAAGCCGGCGGTCTGCGCAGGCACGCCTGGGGGCAAAGGGACGCCTGACATCGCCATCGGATCCCCCACGGTGGGATTCACCGGCGCCACGACGTGCGGGGCGACGCGCGCTGCCATCGGCGCACCGGCACCAGGTCCAACCGGACGCGGCGCGACCGGTTTCTCCCGTTTCATGCTAAGCATGATCGTGTAGACGACGACGCCCAGTCCGAGCCAGCCCAGCAGTTTGTAGGTCAGGATGCCGAGCACTGGCACCATGTAGAGTCCCAGCACAATCAGCCCCCCGATCAGGACGCCCATGGCGGGATGCCCGAGCGGACCGTCGCCGAAGAACTTGGTGAAGCGCCGGCCAATCCACGCCAGCATGACCGCCTTGCCGAAGAGGCCGGCAAAGAAGAGCCCCGCGGCGAGGAACGGGACCAGCGCCACGCCCACGACCGTGAAACACAGGAGCACGATCGCGATCGGCGCGAGCAGCACGGTGAGGACCGCCGCGAGCACCGAATACCCCGGCCGCGTCTCCAAGGTTTGGGCACACCGCTCGAACCCGCTGCGGAAAAGCAGCGCGAGCAGAAGGTAAAAAGCGAGGAAGGAGAAGGCCACGGCCCACGCCCAGCCGAGATGGGGGCCGACCCAGAGCAGCCGGCCGAGCAGGATGCACTTCGTAAACCAGGTGCGCAGCCACTCGGCGTCGCCGAGCGGGCCCATGAAAGGCACGGCGTTCACCGCGCCGTGTACGATGGCCTTCGGGTCGCGGGTGACGCGGCCCCCGATGGCGACCACTTCGCCGCCGACTTCCGCCTCCGGCCCGAGTTCGACCGAGCCGAGGATCGCCACCACTTCGCCCTTCACCTTGCTGTTGACATAGACATTGCCCAGCACGGCGACCACCGCGTCGGCCACCGGACCGGTGACACGCGCGCTGCCCAGCACCGCCACCACGGAGTCGAACACTTCACCCTCGCTGGTCGCGGAGCCGAAAACGGCGACGACCGTCGTCGCGGTCTCGCCCGGCCCCAGGGTAACATTGTCGCCCACGGCGATTCGGTCGTTGTTGCGGCCACGTGAACGCGAGCGCGACGTCCGACGGGATTCCGAGCGCTCCTCGGGTGCATCGATGCGGCGCAGGGTCGGATCGGCTGGCTCCGTCTCGGGTGCCGCGGCCGGGGCCGCCGGTGTATCCGCCGGGGGCGGGGTGGCATCGGCGGGCGCTGCCGCGGGGGGCGGGACGGGCCTTTCCACCGGTGCCGGCGCCTGGGCTTGCAGAAGGCCCGGCGGCAGGAGGCAGAGCAGCGCGAGGGAGACAGCGAGGAAACGGAAACGAGACGATTTCATGAAACGGGAAAAGGAGGTTTAGCGGGAAACGTAGAGCGTGCGGTAAGCCGCGGCGCCGAGGCCGAACAAGGCGGCGTACATCATGCCCAGGAAGGCGAGGCCGCCATAGAGCCAGAGTGGCGGGATGTTGCGCTCCACCACCTGGAAAAATTCGCTGACTACGCGGGCGAGCGAAAGGCCGGTTTCCATCCAGGCCACGGGAGTGGCGAACGCGGCGGTGAACTGCGCGTGGTCGAAGCCCGCCATGACCCAGACGCCGAGCACGAGGGCCAGCTTCACGAGCCCGGCGGAGACGACAATAAACAGCGCCCGCGCCGCGACCGGCCAGTTCGCGAAGCTCTTCCGCCACCACGGCAGGGCGGCGCGGCGCTGCAGCTCGGCCAGCACGCGCGATTCCAGCGTCCGCGGCGCGGTGCGACCCGGCAATTCGCGCAGGGCCTGGTGAACAATGCGCTCGAGATTATCCTGGGGATCGGGCGGGTTCATGGGTTTTCGGAAAAGATTTTTTCGTGGGGCGTGCCGCTGCGACTGAGGATTTTCGCGAGCGCGGCGCGGGCCCGCAGGATGTCGGTCTTTACCTTGGCGAGCGAGACGCGGAGCTTTTTCGCGATCTCCTCATAGGGCAGGTCTTCAAAATGATAAAGCACCAGCGGCACGCGCTGGTGTTCGGGAAGCTGCTCCAACGCATGCTCGACCAGCGCGCGCCGATCCGCGGCCTCGACGCCGGCGAAGAACGTGTCCGGCGCGGCAAATTCGACCTCGGGCGCGTCGCCCTCGCCTTCGCCCTCGCGCTTGAACTCCGAAAAAAAACGCCAGCGGTTGCGGTAGCGGGAGAGATGGTTGAGCGACAGATTGGTGGCGACAGTCTTCAGCCAGCCGCCGGCCGTGGGACTGGTGCCCAGGTGGCTGTAGTTCTCGTACGCCTTCAAAAAGACTTCCTGCGAGATATCCTCGGCCTGCGCGTCATTGCCGGTCAGGCGGGCCGCGGTCGAGAAAACCATGTCCTGGTAATTGCGCATGAACCTGGTGAAGTCGGCCGGGGAGATCAGCCCCGAGGGTGGTGTGTGCACGGGTGGTACATCGTTCGATGGCACAACACCGCCGGTCGCCGGAAAGTTGCAGGAATCACGCGGCGCCGCGGGCGGGGGCCTGACCCCCTGGTTGTTCATCCGCCCCGCGTCCGCCTGCCTGCGCCGCGGGGGAATCGCGCGACCAACGAGTTTTGCAAATCCCCGCTGCGCTTGCCGGATCAGCTCCGCCACCGCAGCAAAGCAGCCATCCGCCGTTGGCGGCGGGCGTAGCATGCCGAAACAAAGTTCCCCAGAGTCGACCCTCAAGGCGCGCTCTGGATAAACCGACCAGCCCTCCAAGGGCAAGGGTCGCGGATTCGGCCGGAAACGGAGCCGCCCCAAGATCCAAGGCGGGGAAATTCAGAAGCCAAGAGGCCAGGAAAAC
>JBKJRG010000507.1:0-2873 GCA_046594805.1 Opitutaceae bacterium
CCCGACGATCTCAGCCGCGCGGCGATCTACGTCACCGACCAAAACACGCCGCTGGTCACGCTGAAGGACGTCTCGCACGTCACGTTTCGCGATCTGAGTTTCGAAGGAAATCTCGGCAACGGTCTGGAGATTTCCGGCGGCAGCGATGCATTAGTGGCCGGCTGCACGTTTCGCAATCTCGGCGGCAGCGGCGTGCTGGTGCGCGGCGGCCAGCGCCACGGCGTGCGCAGCTCGGATTTTTCCGACCTAGGCCAAGGCGGCATTTACCTCGATGGCGGCGATCGCAAAACGCTCACGCCCGCAAACCACTTTGCTGAAAACAACCACCTGCACCACCTCGGCCTTCGCCAGAAAACTTACGCGGCGGGTATTCACGTCGGCGCTTATGGCGCCACCGACGCCGTCGGCTGCCGCGTGGCGCACAATTTCATCCACGATTTGCCGCACGCGGGCGTGCTCTACGGCGGCAACGACAACGTTTTTGAGTTCAACGAAATCTCCCGCGTCGTGCTGACCAGCGGCGACATGAGCGCGTTCTACACGTCGAACGACTGGACGAGCCGCGGCAACATCGTGCGTCACAACTACGTTCACGACAGCCCGCGCGCCAACGCCTTCTACATGGACGACGGCGACAGCGGCGACACGATTTCTGGCAACGTCGTGCGCGGCTGTTTCTACGGCCCGTTCATCGGCGGCGGCCATGACAACACCATCGAGAACAACCTCATCATCGATACCGAGCGCGCGATCCATATCGATTCGCGCGGCGTCGCCCGCGGCTACCAAAACAATCCCGGCATGATCAAGCGCCTGCGTTCGTTCGAAGTGCAGCTGCCGCCGTGGAGCACGCGCTACCCGACGCTGGCGAAGCTGCTCGACGGCCAACGCGACATCCCGCTCGGCAACGTCATCCGCCACAACGTCACGGTGCGGTGCAAAACGCTCATCCACACCAGCGGAAAACCAGCCGAGTTGCAGGCCGTGGCCGTGCAGGACAATCTCGATCTCGGCGCGGAGGACGCGGGTTTCGTGGACGAGGCCCACGGCAACTTTCAACTTCGCCCCGACTCGCCAATCTTCAAAAAAATGCCGGCGTTTCAACCGATCCCGTTCGAGAAAATCGGATTGGTGAAGGATGAATTCCGCACCCAACTTCCCGCGACAGCCGACGGCCAAACGGCCACTACCAGCCGCAAGGGCAACTTCGATTCCGAGACCGACCTGCGGCACGACCAACGAAAATAATGGCCCCGCAAACGTCCTCCATCGTCGCTCTCGCCCTCCTGCTGTTCGGCGCGCTACCCGCCGCTACGCCGCCCGTCCGCGACTACTCCTCCGAGCCCCGCGGCGACTTCGCTTCGCGCCACCTCGAAACACTCAACCTTGCCGCGTCCGCCGCCCGGCCCGCCCTCGATTCCCAACTCGCCCGCCTCGCCCTTGATCGCGGCCCCATCGACGCCGCCGTCATCCGCCGCTCCCTCGCCAAGATTCAGCGCCGCGACGACACCTCCGATTTCGATGCCGTGATGCTGCTGCGCCTCCTCGGTCACCCAAGTTCGCTCCTCACCGCTGAACTCCGCGCTGAGATTCGCGCGACGCTCCTCGGTTTCAAATACTGGGTCGACGAGCCCGGCACCGATCTCCTCTCGATGTGGAGCGAGAACCACCAGATCTGTTTCCACGCCGCCGAGTTTCTCGCCGGACAGTTTTTCTCCGACGCCGCATTCTCCAACAACCGTCGCCCCGGCGCGTGGCACCGCGACCAAGCCCGCGCGCGCCTTTTGCGCTGGATCGAGCTCAAAGCCAAAGTCGGCTTCAGCGAGTGGGATTCCAACGGCTACTACCCCGTCACGATGACCGCGCTCCTCGCCCTCGCCGAGCTCTCCGCCGACGCGGAGATCGCGCGCCGCGCCACGATGCTGCTCGACGTCATGTTGTTCGATATCGTGGTCGATTCCTTCCGCGGCACCTACGGCACCTCGCACGGCCGTTCCTATTCCACCACCCTCGCCAACGGCGGGCGCGGCGAGGGCACCTCTCCCCTGCAATACCTCGTCTGGGGCGTCGGCTCGCCGGGCGGCGGCGATGCCGCCGTGTCGCTCGCTTCCAGCCGACGTTATCAAGTTCCGCCCACCATTGCCCTGCTCGCACGTGATCGTCCATCGGAGTTCATCAACCGCGAGCGCCAGAGTCTGCTCATCGAGGACGCCGCCCGTTTCGGACTGCGCTTCGAAGACCCCGAACATTTCTGGCTGCTCAACGAAGGCGGAAAATTTCGCACCCTCGCGAACATCGAGGCCAGCTACCGCGTCACCGATCTCTGGCGCGACACGCTCCACCGCTACGGCGTCGTCATCAAACCCTACGGCGACGCCGTGCTCGGCAGCTATCGCGAACTCGCCCGCCGCGGTGAACCGATTCCCGATCTCGACCGCACGAGCCTCCAACGCGTCGACAAATACACCTACCGCACCCCCGACTACCAACTCTCCACCGCGCAAGACTACCGCAAAGGTGCGCCCGGCTATCAGCAGCACATCTGGCAGGCCACCTTCGGCCCGGACTCGCCCGTCTTCACCTTCAATCCCGGCCCCACGCCGAAATACTGGCAGGGCCGCTTCCCGCGCAGCGTCCAACACCAGAACGTCCTCATCGCCCTTTACAACCTCCCCGCCGAACAACCGCCCGGCCCCAAAACCCTCGTGCCACCCGACGCCGTCGGCAACGCCATGCCCTCGCCGAGCCCGAGCGAAGATACCCTCGTGCCACGCACCCTCGCCGTTTTCCGCCGCGCCCTCTTCGACGAAGTTTCCCAGTCCGGCCACTGGACGTTCGCTCGCCGCGGCCACGCCTATCTCGGCCTTTGGTCA
>JBKJRG010000647.1:0-4730 GCA_046594805.1 Opitutaceae bacterium
GCTCGACCAAGGCGCTCTGATCCGGCCGGCCCGGCGTGACGGCGGGCCGGCCGGATCAGAGCGCCTTGGTCGAGCGGATCGGGTCCACGGATCCAGATGAAAAGATGCCTCCGGCCGAGTCGCACAAAAAGCTCACGCCGGCCGAAATCCAGCTGCTCCGCCGCTGGGTCGTCGAGGGAGCGGTGTACGAGGAACACTGGTCGCTCCTCGCCCCGCAGCGGCCGGCTGTGCCCACTCCTTTGCTGGCGGCCGGCTGGGCGCGAAACCCGATCGATTCTTTCGTGGCCGAAACACTCGCGCCGGCGGCGCTCAAGCCAGCGCGCGAGGAAGAGACCGCGCGTCTGCTGCGGCGGGTGACGTTCGATCTGACCGGGCTGCCTCCCACGCCGGCGGAAATCTCCGCCTTCTTCGCCGACCGCTCGCCGGACGCCTATGAACGGGTGGTCGATCGACTGCTCGCGTCGGATGCGTCCGCCGAACATTTCACCCGCTACTGGCTCGACGCGGTGCGCTATGCCGACACGCACGGAATCCACATCGATAATTACCGTTCGATCTGGCCGTACCGCGACTGGGTGCTGCAGGCGTTTCGCCGCAACATGCCTTTCGATCAATTCACGGTGGAGCAGATCGCGGGCGATCTGTTGCCGGACGCCACCCTCGATCAGCAGATCGCCTCCGGGTTCAACCGGTGCCTGCCAACGACGAGCGAGGGCGGCGCCATTGCCGCCGAGTACGAGGCGCTTTACGCCAAGGACCGCGTCGAAACGGTCTCGGCCGTCTGGCTTGGGCTCACCACCGGTTGCGCGTCGTGCCACGACCACAAGTTCGATCCCGTGAGCCAGCGTGACTTCTACGCCCTCACGGCTTTTTTCCGCAACAACACCATGCCGGCGATGGACGGGAATGTCTCCGACACTGCGCCGACGGTCTTCGTGCCCGCCGTTGCGGACCGGGCGCGCTGGCCCGTGCTGCAGGGAGCAATCGCGACGGCTAAAGCGGCCCTCGCCGCGCGCGCGGCGGATCCCGCGGTCGAGGCGGAGTTCGAGCGCTGGCTGGCAACGGCGACAACGCTCGTCGCCCCGCCGGTTGACCGGACCGTGAAACTCCATCTCCCGTTAATCGAAAACGACCCGGCCGCGGGCAGCGGGGCAACGGCCGCGGCCGACGCTCCGCGGGTTACCGGACCATACGGGCCCGCCCTGAAATTGGAGCAACCGGGACGGATGGTGGGTCCGCCGGTGCCTTGGATTTACGAAGGCGCGGAGAGCTTTGGCCTGCTCCTGCGCGTCGAGGAGACACCGAGCGGAACGGTGCTATCCTGCGCGGACGACGACCCGAAACACCCGGGTTGGGAGATGTTTTTGGAGAGCGGAAAAATTGGGCTTCATCTCCGGGACGGGACGGGGCGGGTCAACGCGCGGGGCGTGGCCAAGGTCGCGCTCGAGCCGGGCCAGTGGCATCACGTGCTGCTGACCTTCGATGCGGCGTCCAAGCGGAGTCGTAACATCGAGATTTTCGTCGACGGCAAGTCCGTCGCGACTTCCGGCATTTCGGCCCACTTGCCCGTCGACATTCTGCCGCAGGCGCCCCTGCGACTCGGCGCGCGGACGGCGGCGGCGGGCGACAACGCGTCCCTGAGTGGTGGCGGCGTATGGGTGCAGGACCTGCGGCACTATGGCCGCGGGTTTCTCGTGGGTGGCGCCAGGGAACTGGCCGAGGTGATTGAGGCCCAAGCCGCCCTGGCCACGGCACACGACCAACGAACGCCCGACCAGAAAAAGTCATTGCGCGGGCATTTCGTGGCGGCGGTGGACGCGACGACTCGTTCGCTCGCAGCGCAACTGGATCAGTCGCTGGCGGAAGAGGACCGGTTGCGCTCGCGCGGCGGCGTGACCCTGGTGATGGAGGAGAAAAAAAATTCCGAACCATTTGCCCATGTCCTCATTCGGGGCGAGTACGCCCAACCGGGAGAAAAAGTGGCCGCGGCCCCTCCGGCCGTGTTGCCCCCGCTGGCGGCAGATGCGCCGCGTAATCGACTGGGCCTGGCGCGGTGGATCGTCGCGCCGGAAAACCCCTTGACCGCGCGAGTCACGGCCAACCGCGCGTGGCAACAATTCTTCGGCACCGGTATCGTGGAGTCGGCGGGGGATTTTGGGGTGACGGGGAGCCAGCCGTCCCATCCCGCACTGCTCGACTGGCTCGCGGTGGAGTTGCGCGAGTCGGGCTGGGATTTCCGGCGGCTGGTCCGGCTGATGGTGACGAGTGCGACCTACCGCCAGTCGGCGGTCGTGACGCCCACGCTGCTGGAACGCGATCCGGGCAACCGGCTCCTCGCCCGCGGGCCGCGCTATCGACTGGACGCGGAGCAGCTCCGCGACCAGGCGCTCGCGGCCTCCGGCCTGCTGGTGACAAAACTCGGCGGTCGATCCGTTCATCCCTATCAACCCGACGGCATCTGGGAGGAAATCGCGATGAAGGAGTCGACCACGCGGTTTTATCGCGAGGACGCGGGCGACAATCTTTATCGCCGCTCGCTCTACACGATTTGGAAGCGCACGGCGCCCGCGCCAGCGATGGATATCCTGAACGCCCCGAGCCGCGAGGTGTCGTGCGTGCGCCGCGATCGCACGAACACGCCGTTGCAGGCCCTGGTGACGATGAACGAAACGCTTTTTGTCGAGGCCGCGCGCAACCTGGCCGCGCGCGCGTTGCGCGAAGCGCCGGCGTTCGAATCGCGATTGGATGCGATTTCGCTGCGGCTGCTCGGCCGGGTTTGCTCGCCCGCGGAGCGCGCGGTCCTGCGCCGTACCCTGGATGCCGCGCTCGCGACCTATCGGCGCGACGCCTCGGCGGCCGGGGCGCTGCTCGCCGTCGGCGCCTCGCCGGTTGATGGCAAGGCCTCTGCTCCGGAGCTCGCGGCTTGGACGCTGGTCGCGAGCCAGGTGATGAACCTCGACGAGGCGCTGACGAAATAGCCGACCAAGATGCGCTCGCATTCACACGGACCGCGTCCGGACTTGAAGCCATTCCATGTAGGGGCGTCGCTTGACGACGCCCGCGAACACCCTGCCGCGTTCGCGCCCGCCGCGGGCGTCGTCAAGCGACGCCCCTACCTGCCATATGGTGGCCATTTCGGCCTGTGTGTGGCACCGTAAACCTGTACCCCGCCATGCATCTTCCTCCCGACTGGCAAGCCACCTTCGACGCGTACAATGCGGCGATCACCCGCCGGCAGTTTTTCCGGCGGAGCGGCACGGGTCTGGGAGTCGCGGCGCTGGCGGCGCTGCTGGGCGAACGCGCTTTGGGCGCCAGCGCCAGCGCGGGTACGCCCGGCCCGGTCGCGCTCACGGAACCGTGGCGCATCGCGCCGAAGGCAAAGCGCGCGATCTACATTTCCCTGATTGGCGCACCCTCGCAGCTGGACCTTTTCGACTACAAGCCGGCGCTGCGGCCGCGTTTCAAGGAGGACATCAAGGACTGGCTGAAGGAGCAGGGCGAACGTCTCACCGGCATGACCGCGGGCCAGCAGAAGTTTCCGCTGGCGCCGACCCAGTTCAAATTCGCGCAGCACGGGCAGGGCGGCGCCTGGATCAGCGAGCTGCTGCCATGGACGGCGAAGATGGCGGATGATATCTGCATCATCCGGTCGATGAAGACCGATGCGATCAACCACGAGCCCGCGAACCAGTTGATCTACACGGGCTCGATGCAGAACGGCAAAGCCTCGATCGGCTCATGGATGTCGTACGGGCTCGGCTCGCTGAACAAGGATCTGCCGGCCTTCGTCGTCTTGCACGCGAAGCACTCGAGCCCGTTCTCCAACGTGCAGGCGATTTCGTCGCGGATGTGGGGAGCTGGCTTCCTGCCCGGCCACCATGCCGGCGTGCCGTTTCGCCCGGCCGGCGACCCGGTCCTTTACCTCAACGATGCGCCCGGCATTCCGCGCGAGCTGCGCCGCACCATGCTCGACGGCCTGGCGGAAATGAATCGCCGCAGCTATGAGCAGATTGGAGATCCGGATATCCAGACGCGCACCCAACAATACGAAATGGCGTTTCGGATGCAGGCGAGCATCCCGGAGCTGGCGGACATGTCGGGCGAGTCGCCGGCCACCTACGCGCTCTACGGCGACGAAGCGCGCAACCGGGGCACGTTCGCGAGTTCGGCCTTGATGGCTCGCCGGCTGGTCGAACGCGGCGTGCGGTTCGTGCAGATTTTCCATCGCGGTTGGGACCAGCACGGCACCTTGCCGCGCGACCTCGCCTCGCAGGCGAAAGATGTGGACCAGGCGTGTTACGGGCTAATTCAGGATTTGAAACAGCGCGGCATGCTGGAGGACACGCTGGTCATCTGGGGCGGCGAATTTGGCCGGACCGTCTATTGCCAGGGCAACCTGACCGAGACCGATTACGGGCGCGATCATCACCCGCGCTGCTTCTCGCTCTGGCTGGCGGGCGCCGGGGTGAAAGCCGGGACGGTTTACGGCGAGACGGATGAGATGTCATACAACATCGTGAAGGACCCCGTGCATGTGCGCGACTTGCACGCGACCATCCTGCACCTGATGGGCATCAATCACGAACGGCTGTCCTTCAAGTTCCAGGGTCTCGATCAGAAGCTGACCGGCGTCGTCCCCGCGAGCATCGTGCCGGGGATTCTGGCGTAGCGGCAGGCGTCCCTGCCTGCCGGAGTGGCTGCGGTATCCTGCCGCAGTTTCAGAGGATCTG
>JBKJRG010000603.1:0-9306 GCA_046594805.1 Opitutaceae bacterium
AATGGCGCCAATCAACACCGTCTTGCTGCCGCTGCCGCCAATCACAAATCCGCCGATCAGGATGTTGGCGCCGGTCGCCACCTGCCCACGCGTCGAGATGTTGATGAGGCTCGACCCTGTCGGCTGCGCCTGCAGCCACGCTCCGCCAAAACAAGCCAGCACGAGCGAAACACAGGGGATGATCTTCATGCGCGGAGCGCCGGGCCGCCGTGATCGCAGCAAGACGGCCAGCCCCCGCATAGCAAGAGGCGTCGCGAGCGCATCCTGCGTCGAGCGCCGCACTCGAAGCTGACCGGCTCGAGCCCACCGGCGCGGCGCGCATGCCCGGCGCGCCGCAGGTGAGATGGCCTCTTCGGCTTGCGACGTCACGCGCGCAACCGCCAGATTCGGCGCATGCCCGCGCGCATCTTCGCCTCCGCCGATCTTCGTGTGCTTTTTGCCGCGCGACTGCTGCGTATGTTCGCGTACGGCATGCTGGGTGTCGTGCTGGTGCTGTACCTCGTCCGCCTCGGCTTCGGTGGAGCTCAGATCGGCCTCCTTCTCACGCTAACACTGCTCGGAGATGTCGTTATTTCGCTCTGGCTGACCGCGCACGCGGATCGCTGGGGGCGGCGGCGAACGCTGGTGCTCGGCGCTGTCCTCATGGCGCTCGGCGGGGCCGCGATGGCCATGAGCCTCGATTTTGTCGTTCTCGTGATCGCCGCGACCATCGGGGTGATCAGCCCGACCGGGGGCGAGGTTGGGCCGTTTCAATCGGTCGAACAGGCGTGTCTCGCGCAGGCGGTGGACGATCGCGAACGCACCCGGTATTTTGCCTGGTACAATTTGGCCGGGTACCTGGCGTCGGCGGTGGGCGCGCTCGCTGTAGGGGGCTTCGCCACGGTTGCGCTTCGCGCGGGCTGGACCGATTTGGCCGCCTATCGCGTGATATTTCTCGGGTATGCGGGCATCGGACTCGCGCTCGCAATCATTTCGGCGCGATTGACCCCGGCGATCGAGGTGACGGGCCCAAGTGCGGCCACGCCAACGGGCCCGAGCCTGCTCGGCCTTCGCGAATCGCGCGGCATCGTCCTGCGGTTGAGCGCGCTCTTCGCCCTGGATTCATTTGGCGGCGGCTTCGTGCTGCAGAGTTTTGTCGCATGGTGGTTCCAGCAGAAATTCGGGGCGACGGAGGCGACCCTTGGCGTGCTGTTCTTTGGGACGAATCTCCTCTCGGGCCTTTCGGGCCTGGTCGCCGTCCCGCTCGCGCGGCGTTTCGGGCTCGTCGCCACCATGGTCTGGACGCATCTGCCCTCCAACCTGCTGCTGATGCTGGTGCCGTTCATGCCCACGCTCCCACTCGCCATCGCGGTGCTCCTCGCGCGCCATTTGTTATCCCAGATGGATGTCCCCACGCGCCAGTCGTACGTCAATGCCATCGTGCCGCCCGGCGAACGCGCGGCCGCAAACGGCGTCACGGCCACCGCCAAACAACTCGGCACCGCTATCGGCCCCGTCGTGGCGGGGGGGCTCTTCGGCGCCGCCGCCACCACCGCCCTGCCCTTCATCGTGTGCGGGGTGCTCAAAAGCGTGTACGACCTGCTGCTCTGGCGCGCATTTCGAAAACACAAGCCGCCGGAGGAGCGGTAACGTGTGGGGTCTTGGGTTTTGGGTTTTGAGTTTTAGGTTCGAGGTAGCGCAGGCGTCTCGCCTGCTCCGGAGGCGGGCGCTTTCCCAAGCGCCCTCATCGTAATCGACGGTTGGGAAACCGCCGCCCCTTAAATCGGGCGCAGCTCAGTTTCTGGACAGCGCGAACGGGGCACGGGCGTCCCCGCCCGTGGACGGCGCTCCGCGCCGCCTACATGGGCAGGATGCCCATACCACACACGGGCAAGATGCCCGTGCCACGACAGGCTCCGACGCGCTGTCCAGAAACTGAGATGCGCCCCCCTTAATCGCACGTCTGTTTTCACAGTTGCCACTCACGCACGCCGGGCCCTGCTTCACTTTCCACGTCTTATTCTCCCCCTATGAAAACCTGGTTTCCCCTGCCCTTGCGTTTAAGTTCGATCGTCGCCGGTACCGTCCTCGGCCTTTCGCTGCTCGGCGGTTGCAGCAAAGGGCCTGCGTCGGCGGCCTCGTCGGTGAAAATCGGGTTCCTGGTGAAGCAGCCCGAGGAGCCCTGGTTCCAGCTCGAGTGGAAGTTCGCCGACCAGGCCGCAAAGGAACTCGGCTTCAATCTGGTGAAAATCGGCGCGACCGATGGCGAAAAAGTCCTGGCCGCGATCGACAACCTCGCCGCGGGCGGCGCCCAGGGCCTGATCATCTGCACGCCCGACACCAAGCTTGGGCCCGCGATCATCGCGAAGGCCAAGGCCGCCAACCTGAAGCTGATCGCCGTCGACGACCGATTCATCGGGCCCGACGGCCAGCCGATGAAAAGCGTGCACTACCTCGGCATTTCCGCGGGCAAGATCGGCGAGGACGTGGGCAAGGAGCTGGCCGCGGAATTCAGGAAGCGGGGCTGGAACCCCGCGGAGACCGCCGTGTGCGCGGTGACCTTCGATGAACTCACCACCGCGAAGGAGCGGACCGATGGCGCCACGGCCGCGCTCGCGGCGGCCGGTTTTCCCAAAGATCAAATTCATCGCGCGCCGGTCCGCACCACGGATATTCCGGGTTCGTTCGACGCGACCAACACCCTGCTCACGCAGCGGCCGAACGTGAAGCGCTGGCTGGTCTGCGGCTTCAACGACAACGCCGTGCTCGGCGCCGTGCGCGCGCTCGAGGGCCGGGGCTTCAACGCCACCACCGCCGCCGGCATTGGCATCAACGGCACCGATTGCATCGTCGAGCTCGAGAAAAAGGAACCGACCGCTTTCCACGGCTCGATGCTGCTTTCCGCCAAGAGCCATGGCTACAAGACTTGCGAGATGATGTACAAGTGGATCAAGGACGGGACCGAGCCGCCGCTCGACACTCGCACCACCGGCATGTTCATCACGCGCGACAATTTCCGGCAGGTGCTGAAGGAACAGGGCGTGCGGGATTAGGGAAAACCGGTAACTTGCAAAACCGGAAACCGGAGACGTGCGAAACCGGAGACCGGAAACCGGACTATGATAATGCGTGCTCTTCCTCCCATTGCGGACCTTGGGCTTCGCGTGAGCCATTTTTCTGTTTCCCCTTTAGTCGCTGCGGTTTTCCGAGTTTCCGGTTTCCGGTTTCCGGTCTCCGGTTTCCCGCCCACGGTTTCCGGTTTTTAGCCATGCCCGCCCTCGCGTTCGATCGCGTGTCGATGGAGTTTCCCGGCGTCAAGGCGCTCCGCGACGTCTCCTTTGCCGTGCAGGCCGGCTCGGTTCACGCGCTGATGGGAGAAAACGGCGCTGGGAAATCCACCCTCCTGAAAATCCTCAGTGGCGCCTATCGTCCCACCGGTGGCGCCCTCGCCATCGACGGCCAGCCGCGGGTTTTTCGCCACACGGCGGACGCGCTCGCCGCCGGTGTGGCCGTCATCTACCAGGAACTGCACCTCGTGCCGGAAATGTCCGTCGCGGAAAACCTGTTCCTCGGCCACCTCCCGCAGCGGGCCGGACTGGTTGACCGCCGCGCACTGGACCAGGCGGCCCGCGAGCAGCTGGAGCGAATCGGCGAAACAATTGACCCCGCCACGAAAGTCGGCCGGCTGCCACTGGCCCAGCGCCAGATGGTCGAAATCGCCAAGGCGCTCACGCGCGGCGCCCGGATCATCGCCTTCGACGAACCGACCAGCAGCCTGTCGGATCGCGAAGTGCAGCGGCTTTTCGCCATCATCCGCGACCTCAGGGGCCGCGGCTGCACGATCCTTTACGTGTCCCACCGCATGGAGGAGGTTTTTTCGCTCTGCGATCGGATCACCATCCTGCGCGACGGACAGCACGTCGAGACCGCCGCGTTGGCGACTCTGACCCGCGACACGGTCGTCCGACGCATGGTGGGCCGCGAACTGGCCGACATCTACAACTACACGCCACGCCCTCCGGCCGGGGTCGGTCTCACGGTCGCTGGTCTCCTCGGCCCCGGACTGGCCGAGCCCTGTTCGTTCACGGCGCTGGCTGGCGAGATCCTGGGGTTTTTCGGATTGGTGGGCGCTGGCCGCACCGAGTTGCTGCGGCTGATCTACGGCGCCGTCCACCGCACCGCCGGCCGCATCGAAGTCTTTGGACAAGACGTGGACGTGCGTTCGCCCCGCGATGCCATCGCCGCGGGCATCGTCCTCTGCCCGGAAGATCGCAAGAAAGAGGGCATCGTGCCGGTGCGTTCGGTGCTCGAGAATATCAATCTCAGCGCGCGCCGCCGGCACGCCCGCGGCGGCGTCTTGATCGACGAGGGCTGGGAGCGCGGCAACGCCCAAAAATGGATCGACCAGCTCCGGGTGCGCACGCCCTCGGCCCGCCAGCTGATCCGCAACCTCTCCGGCGGCAATCAGCAGAAGGTGATCCTCGGCCGATGGCTCTCGGAAAAGATTCGCGTGATCCTCTTCGACGAGCCCACCCGTGGCATCGACGTCGGCGCGAAGAGCGAAATCTACACCCTGATGCAAAACCTCGCCCGCGACGGCGTCTGCGTGATCATGGTCTCGAGCGAGCTGCCAGAAATCCTGGGCGTGTCCGACCGCATCGCGGTGATGCGCCAGGGGAGGATCGCCGCCGTCCTGGCGCGCGCGGAAGCGACGGAAGAAAAGTTGCTCACGCTGGCCTTGCCCGTGGAAAGTAGCGCCGGCTTCCCGCCGGCCCGCGTCTGAGGCCGCCGGAAAGCCGGCGCTACTCCCTCTTCATGGCCACCGCTGATCCTTCCGTCTCTCCTGCGCGTCACGCGACCGCCGTCGGTAATTTTCTCGATCAGGCCGGCATGCTGCTCGTCCTCGCGCTGCTCTTCATCGGCTGCTCCCTCGGCGTCGATAATTTCTTCTCGTGGGTCAACATGAAGGGCCTCGCGCTCTCGGTCTCGATGACCGGCATGGTGGCGTGCACGATGTTGTTCTGCCTCGCGGCGGGGGATTTCGATTTGTCGATCGGTTCGGTCATCGCGTGCGCGGGCGTCATCGCCGCGGTGGTGATGAACCGTAGCAACAGCATCGCGGTCGGCGTGCTCGCCGCGCTCGGCTTTGGTGCCGTCGTCGGCGTCGTCAACGGCTTTGTCGTCGCCAAGCTGAAGATCAACGCGCTCATCACCACCCTCGCGACAATGCAGATCGTGCGCGGAATCGGCTTCATCGTTTCCGGGGGCTCCGCCGTCGGCATTGGGCACGAATCGTTTTTCTGGCTCGGCAACTCCGCCTACTTGGGCGTCCCGACGCCCGTCTGGATCACCGCCCTCTGCTTCGGCCTATTTGGGTTTATCCTGAATCGCACCGTCTTCGGCCGTGACACGCTCGCGGTTGGCGGCAACGCGGAGGCCGCGCACCTCGCCGGCATCGCCGTCGAGCGCGTCAAAATCGTCATCTTCACCGCGCAAGGCGTGATGGCGGCATTCGCCGGCGTCGTGCTCGCGTCGCGCGTGACGAGCGGCCAGCCCAACACTTCGCAGGGCTTCGAACTCGACGTCATCTCCGCCTGCGTGCTCGGCGGCGTCTCGCTGACCGGCGGCGTCGGCAGCATGGGCTTCGTCATCGCCGGCGTCCTTATCATGGGCATCGTCCGAAACGCCATGAACCTGATGAACGTGCCGACGTTCTACCAATACGTGGCCAGCGGTGTCATCCTGCTCGCCGCTGTGCTCTTTGACCGCTGGAAGCGGCGGCACCAGACGAGCTAAAAGTTTCCCCCCAGCCGATTGACCACCGGCAGAGCCTCACGCCAAGAGCGCGCCGCTTGCTCCAGGCCCGCACCAAGGGCGAGCTCTCCGCTTTTCCACTTTTTTTGACGGTCACCCGGTTCATTCCCGCTGCACCTGACCGAGTCTGCTTCCTTACTTGGGACGACTCTTGTCGCCGCCCCATCTAAAGTAGCGCCGGCATCTTGCCGGCATCATTCCGCAGAGCTGGCTGGAGAGCCGGCGCTACGCTCAATCACCAGCCCGCGAATACGCCGGCTTCCACGGCCACGGTTCGGCGTGCGTCCGCACCGCCCAGCATCAGGGCGAAAAGCCAGGACAGGATTTTTTTATCGCGCGCTCATTTCTTTTTCTTTGCCGCGGGCGTCGGCGGTGGCTCCGCTCGCTTCGGATCGGAGAGGAGCCGGGGCTCGCCGTAGGTTTTTCCCGCGTCCCCATTCTCCTTCATCCACGCGTCGACCTCCCTACGCAGGCCCGCCAGACGGGAAGCCTGGCGCGCGTCCGTCGCCAGGTTTTTTTGCTCAGTCGGGTCGGCCCGCAAATCGTAAAGCTCCTCGGCCGGACGCTGATGGTAGCGCGCCAGCACCGCGGCGGCCACCGGATCGGTTCGCGCTTTTTCCCTCCAGCTGGCGAAATAACCGCCGGCATCCTCGGCCTGCACCAGGTCCACGTGCGTCGAATAATAAAACTCCGGATGCAGGTTCCGGATGTATTTCCATTCCGTCGTGCGCACGCTGCGCGTCGGGAAAATGTTCATCCGGCCGTCACCGCTGTGCGTGGTGAAGATGCGTTCGCGGTGCGCCTTGGTCGGGTCGCGCAGCACCGCGCCGAACGACCGGCCGTCGATCCCTTGCGGCGCAACACCGCCCCCGACCTCGACCAGGGTCGGCAGGAGGTCGATCCAGCTGACCATCGCACCGGTGCGGGTGCCGGGCGTAATCCGGCCCGGCCACGCCACAATCATCGGCGTCCGGATCCCGGCGTCGTAACAGCTCCACTTGCTGAACGGCCATTGCGCGCCGTGATCGGGGGTGTGCAGAAAAAACGTGTTCCGTCCCAGCACCTCGTTCGCGGCATCCATGGCCTTGCCCAACTCCGCATCCATCCGGCTGACCGCCGCATAATAACGGGCCCGCGCCTCCCGCGTGCGCGGGGTGTCGACGTGACTGGCCGGCACGGTGACATTGGCCGCCGCAAAACCCTCGCCGTCCGGCGGCCAAGGCACGTGCGGCCAGTTCGTGCCGAAGAAAATGCACAGCGGCTTGGTGCTCTTGCGCGCCCGCAGCCATTTGATGCCTTCGGGAATCGCGACGTCTTCATGAAAGGCGTCATGGGCGAAATGATCGAAGCCGTAGTCCGCCGTGTAGCGGTAATGCGAAACCTTGCCGAACGCCACGACCTCGTAACCGAGCTCCTTCAAAAATGCCGGCAGCTTTTTCAGCTCGGCGCGCGGTCGCGTGTGGTTCGCCTCAGCCCCGTTGCGCACCGGCATCAACCCCGTCAACATCGCCGCCCGGCTGGGCGCGCAACTCGGCGAGGCCACGAACGCCCGATCGAAGGTCAGGCCGGCGTCCGCCAGCCGCTGCATGTGGGGCGTCTTCACGTCCTTCGACCCGTAAACCGTGGAATCCAAAACCGAGTGATCGTCGGAGATGAAAACCACGATGTTGGGCTTGGTCGCGTCGGCGGCGGAAAGACAGCCAGCGGACACCAGTGTCGCTAAGAAAAAAGCGGGGCGAAGCAGCATAAGTTTCGTGGGGCGGGAGGTCAGCGTGCGGGGATCGATGGCTCGGTCAATCGTTGCCCGCCGCGTGCGCGGCTGGACCGATCCGGCCGCGGTAGGTAGCCAGCTCGCTGGCGCCCTCGGAGCGCGAGCAAGCTCGCTGACCTACGAATACCGGGTTGGAAAACACGCCCTCGCCGAACGAGCTCCACGCTCTCACGAACAGGGCTACGTCAAACGCGCAGGCCTCGGTCGATCATCGTCCCGCACCGAAGGTCATCACCAGCCGCGCCAGCAAATACACCCGCGGCACCACGCTGCTGAGCTCCACATATTCGTCGAGACTATGCCCTCCGCCGCCCACGAACCCGAGTCCGTCCATCGTCGGCGTACCGACGGCCGCAGTGATGCTGCTGTCCGCCGCGCCGCCCGCGGCCTCCGCGCCGAGCGTCCGCTCCAATTCGGCGTAGAGGGATCGCGTGCGCTCGATCAACGCATCGGTGGTGGCGTTGCGCAGAAAGGGCGAGAACACCGGCGTGAGCTTTACCGTCACCTCGCAATCCGGGATCAGCTTGCGCTGCGCGGCCGCCTTCAGGTCGCGCTCGAGCCGCGCAAATTCCTCCTCCAGGACCACCCGCACGTCCGCCTGCGCCACCGCAAGGTCGGGGATCACATTGGTGCGATCGCCGGCATGCATGATGGTAAAGTGAATCGTCGTGCCCTTCGCGGGGTCCGCCAGCTTCGTCAGCTGCAGCATCTGGTGCGCTGCTTCCATCGCGGCGTTGCGGCCAAGGTCGGGCGCGTTGCCGGCATGCGAGGACCGGCCCTTGACCGTGAGATCGATGACGCCACTGCCCTTGCGCGCGGCGATCAAGTTGTCGCCGGGCCGCCCCGCCTCGAGATTGAGCGCGACGTCATGCTTGCGCGCGAGATTCTGCATCAACTGCCGGGTGCCGATCGAGCCCGTCTCCTCGTTGCAGTTCACGAGATACGTCAGCGTGGCAAAATCGCGGAACCCGGTTTCGTGCAATATCCGCAGTGCGCCGAGTCCGGTGACCACCCCGCTCTTGTTGTCGCTCACGCCCGGCCCGTACGCGCGCTGGCCTTCGATCCGGAAGGGGCGGCGGGCCGCCTCGCCCACGGGCCACACCGTGTCCATGTGCGCGATCAACAGCACGCGCCCCTTCCCGGTACCGGTGAAAGTCGCCACCACGTTCTTGCCCGCCATCGGCGCGGCCGATAGCAATTCGACGCGCGCGCCCAGCTTGACCAGTTCCTCCGCCACGATGCCCGCGACCTGCTCGAGTCCCGACGTGTGCCCCGTTCCGCTGTCGATGTTGACCAGCCGTTCGAGCAGCGCGAGGCCGTCCGGGCGAAACTTCTCCGCGGCGGCGAAGACCCGTTCATCGCGCGGCGCCGCCGACACGGTAAAAACAGCGAGGACGAGGAATGCGATCGATGGCACTAACCGACGAGCAAGGCAAAGTCTCATGCCGCAAACCCTGAAGGCCTCACGCCAAGAACGCCAAGCTCGCAATGTTTGCACCCGTTGCGCACTTCCAGCGCGTGGCGCGAAGCCTCCGGGCGCCTCTCCTTTGTTTTCGCCTGCTCCGCGACTTCGTGCCTTCCTGCCTATTTCTCCTGCGCTCCCTTTCTTCCCCGATGCGATCCCACCCCTCTGCCCTCAGCCTCGCTGTCCTGGCGTGCCTGCTTCTTGGCTCTGCTCCAACGCGCGCCCAAAGCGTGTTGAGCGCCGCGCGCAAGCCCACGCCCATCGAAAACTTTCCCCG
>JBKJRG010000661.1:0-4784 GCA_046594805.1 Opitutaceae bacterium
AGCTCCTGGGCGATCTTGGCGCCCTCGGGATCGAAAAGGCTGTCGCCGATTTGCATGCCCTCGAGCTCCTGCTTGAACGTGAAGGCCATGCCACCGCCGATGATGATCTCGTTGGCCTTTTCGAGCAGATTATTAATCAGCGGAATCTTGTCCGCGATCTTGGCGCCGCCGAGGATGGCGAGGAAGGGCCGCGCCGGGTTGTGCAGCACGGTCGTGAAGGCCTTCAACTCCGCCTCCATCAAGAAGCCCGCCGCCTTTTCCGGCAGCGCCACGCCGACGATGGAGGAATGCCCGCGGTGGGCCGTGCCGAACGCGTCGTTCACATACACATCGCCCAGTTTGGTCAGCGAGGCACGAAACGCCTCGACTGCCTTCGCGTCCGCCTTCTTCGAGGTGTCGTCCTCCAGCTTGACCTTGCCTTCCTCCTCGATGTGGAAGCGCAGATTCTCGAGCAGGACGACGTCGCCCGCCTTGAGCTTTCCGGCCGCGCACGCAGCCTCCACGGCGGATCCCACGCAGTCGTCGAGAAACGTGACCTTCCGGCCCAGCAGCTTCTCCAATTCCGCCGCGACCGGCTTGAGCGAAAACTTCTCGGTCTTCACGCCGTCCGGTCGGCCAAGGTGCGACATCAGGATGACCGACGCACCCTGATCGAGCGCGTGCTTGATCGTCGGTATGGCGGCGGCGATGCGCTGGTTGTTCGTGATGGCGCTGGTCTTCTTGTCCTGCGGGACATTGAAATCCACGCGCATCAGCACGCGTTTTCCCTTCAGATCGAGATCGCGAATGGTCTTGAATTTCGGCATGGGAAGGTGAACCACCAAGACACAAAGGCACAGAGACCAAACCGGATTTCTCCGTGTCTCTGTGCCTTTGTGGTGAGAGTCCGGGTTTTAGAGCTTCGCCGCGATCACCTTGGTCAGGTCGACGACGCGGTTCGAATAGCCCCACTCGTTGTCATACCATGAGACGAGTTTGAAGAACTTCGGGTTCAGCTCGATACCCGAGCCGGCGTCAAAGATGGACGAGCTCTTGTCGTGGATGAAGTCCGAGGAAACCACTTCGTCGCTCGTGTAAGCGAGGATGCCCTTGAGGTACGTCTCGCTGGCGCGCTTCATCGCGTCGCAGATTTCCTTGTAGCTGGTCGCCTTCACTGTCTTCACGGTGAGGTCGACGACCGAGACCGTGGGGGTCGGGACGCGGAACGACATGCCGGTCAGCTTGCCCTTCACTTCGGGGCAAACGAGCGCGGTGGCCTTCGCGGCACCGGTCGAAGCCGGGATGATGTTGATCGCGGCGGAACGCCCGCCCTTCCAGTCCTTCTTCGAGGGGCCGTCCACGGTCTTTTGCGTGGCGGTGTAAGAGTGGATGGTCGTCATGAGGCCTTCCTCGATGCCGAAGCCTTCCTTGAGGAGCACGTGAACGAGCGGCGCGAGGCAGTTCGTGGTGCAGGAAGCGTTGGAGATGATATTGTGCTTCGCGACGTCGAGTTTGTCGTCGTTCACTCCCATGACGACGGTGATGTCCTCGCCCTTGGCGGGCGCGGAGATGATCACTTTCTTGGCGCCGGCGGCGAGGTGACCCTTGGCCTTTTCCGCGTCGGTGAACAGGCCGGTCGACTCGATCACAAGTTGCACGCCCAACTTCGCCCACGGCAGTTCCGCAGGGGATTTCGCGCTCACGACCAGGATGTCCTTGCCGTTCACGACGAGCACATCGTCTTCCAGCTTGTCCGCGGCGGACTTCTTGGAGCTGACGGTGCCGTTGAAACGGCCCTGCGTGGAGTCGTACTTCAGCAGGTAGGCCAGGTTGTCCGCCGGGACGATATCGCCAACGGCGACCACATCCAGCTCGCTGCCCAGCAGGCCCTGCTCAACGAGAGCGCGGAAAACGAGACGACCGATGCGACCGAAACCATTGATTGCGACTTTGACTGCCATGATGGGACTCTCCGAGTGGTGAAGGGTTGATTGCGAGACTGAGTGGAAGCCGCGTGAAAACGCGGACCGTCGACTGAAGTGCGCCGCGCCGCCCGACGCAAGGGGTTTTCCCGCGGATTTCCCGGGGCGCGTGGACGCATCACCTTGTGACCGCGAGCAGCGCGTCATCCTCATCAACGGGATTGCGGCACCTGACCGAGGGCCTGAATTATCTGCCGCGCACCCACAACCCGCACCCAAGCGGTGGCACGAACAACTCGGGCTCCACCGGCTGGGCCGCGCCATGGCGATCCGCAGCATAAAACCGATCGTGGTCCGCCAGCTGTTCCCACGCCCCGGCCGCCCCCCCCGCGATCTTCCCGCCAACGGGGATCGTGACGTCGTTCATGGTCGGGTTGATCGCGAACAACAATTGGGTGGAGCCCTCCGAACAATCAGCGTTATAAACCGCGGCGAGCGCCGGGGAATCGTTCGCCGGAAAAAAGGCGAAGAACCCCTCGCCCGGCCGCGTGAACTGTCGCAGCAGCCGGCCCAGAACCCCGCGCCGGAACGCAATCCAATCGGCAAAATACGCGTGGGTGCTGCGATGCCGAAACAACCGGCGATAATCCAGCGCGTTGAGGTCGCCCCGCTGGTAAGTGTTGTTGACGCCATGCTTCGAACGCAGGAAATCCTGCCCGGCCGCGATCATCGGCACGCCGAGCGACATGAAAAGGATCGCCGCCATCAAGTGCGTCCGCCGGCGATCGTTCGCCGCCGGCACGAACCCGTTGTGGTTGCCGTTTTCCGTAATCATGTCGATCCACGTCCGGTCATCATGTGACTCCGTGTAATTGATCGTCTGCGCCGGCCACTTGGCGAAATACCACGGCGAGCCCCGCAGGTAGTACTCCATCCGGTCCGCCCCGCCATGACCGCGCACGTACTCCCGCACGAAATCGCGGTAACCGTCGTTCCAGGAGGCCCAGCCCGTATCGCGCAACGCGCCGGCGATATGGCCCCGGAAACTCCAGGGCTCCGCGATCAGGATCACGTCGGGCTTCGCGCGCTTCAACGCCACCTCGATGTCGCGCAGCACCTCCACCCCGAGCAGCTCCGCCAGGTCAAAGCGGAAGCCGTCGACACCGAACACCTCGAGGTAATGGAGGCAGCTGTCGATGATCAGCCGCCGCGCCATCGCCGAGCGCGCGCGGAGGTCATTGCCACAACCGCTCCAGTTCGTCAGCTGCCCGCCGGCGTCCTGTTCGAAATAATAAAGCCGGTCGATGAACATCAGGTGCGCCGGCTCCCCCACGTGGTTGAAAACGACGTCGACCAGGACCGCGATTCCCCGGCGGTGAAACGCGGCCACGAGTTCCTGCAGCTCCCGCACGCCCGAGGCTTTTTCCGGCGCGAGGGCATAGCTGCTCTCGGGCGCGAAAAAATTATTGGTCATGTAGCCCCAGTGGTACTCCTCGGCCGTCGCGTTATCGAATTCGTGCAAGGGCTGCAGTTCGACGCAATTCACGCCCAGTTTTTGCAGGTGGAAGTCCGGACTCTCGACCCACTGCCGCAGCCCGCTGAATCCGCGCCGCTCCACTGCCAGCGCCTTGATCGGCGCGTGCGCCGCCAGATCGCGCACATGCGCCTCGACGATGATGAGATCGTGCCACGCCGGCGTCTTGAAATTGTCCTCGCCCCGCCCGACCAGTGCGCGATCCAATACGATGCCGGGGCCTTCCCGCCCCAGCGCCGCCAGCGCGTACGGATCGAGGATATGCATCCCGGAATCGAAACCCTCTTTGCCGCCCTCCCGCGCGCCGCTAATCGTATACCAGTAAAACCACTCGTGCAGATTCCGATCCAGCGCGATCTCCCAGACCCCGGCCTGGCCGTCTTCGTCCGGCCGGCGCGCGAGCTCGAACAACTGCGCCTCCAGCAACCCGTCCACTTCAGGCGCGAGATGCAGCGTCACTGTCTTGGCTCGCGGCGCAAACAGCCGGAAAACCGTTTCCCCGTCGCGGACGATGGCACCCAAGGGCAGATCGGTCTTCAGCTCGTAGAAAAAATCACCCGGCGCCAACGGCACGGTGTCCAGCGCGCCGCCGCGATCCGCCCAGCCGACCTCCCAGTACTCGGCCAGATCGAGCGGCTCCGCCACGGTGAACCGCCAGAGGTGCCGGCCGGTACGCGTAGGATCGAGCACGCGGTTCAAGTTGCCCTGCCCATCGCGCACCGTGTTGGGCGCATCACCCGGCGGCAGCAGCCACTGGTGCTCGCCGGTCACGAACTTGAAACGGCGGTCCGGGCCGCTGAGGAATTTGTCCGCCGCGCCCGTCCAAACCAGCGCCCGCTCTCCCTCCAACTGCACCGGCCGCAACTGCCATTCCGGCTGCCCGACCGCCGCCTGCCAGCCGTTGAAATCGCCCGCCACGTAAACGACATCACGCGCCGGGTCGATGTCGCACCCATGCTCCAGCGGCAGCACGAATGAAATCACGCCCGGCTCGTTGAAAAAATACCCGAAGGCCCGTCCGGCCGTCAGGCCAGGGGCCGCCTTCAAACCGGCGGGCGCCGCACGATGTTTTCCCAGCGAGAAACGCGGCGGCTGCCTCCCGCCCCAGTCGCGGTCGAGTTCGATGATGCCGGCGGACACCGACTCGAGCCAGGCGCGAACGATGCGATGCGGAGAGTCTGCCATGTGAAGCTGGCAAGCATTTCCAGCACCGCGCGGGCGACAAGCGGGAAACGGCACCGTCCGCCGACGCGGGCGGCATCTCAGTTTTCTGGACAGCGCATCGGAGCCTGTCGTGGCACGGGCATCTTGCCCGTGTTGTGGCATGGGCTTCCAGCCCATGTTGGCGG
>JBKJRG010000770.1:0-6461 GCA_046594805.1 Opitutaceae bacterium
CCGGCTACGGCGCGGCCGGCGCGGGAACGGGAGTGGTCACGGGCAATCAGGACGTAGAATGCCGGAACGACGAAGAGGGTGAAAATGCTGCCCACGGCCATGCCGACCACGAGCACCCAGCCGATGCTATTCCGGGCGGCCGCACCCGGCCCGGTGACGAAAATGAGCATCAAATGGCCGAAGACGGTCGCGGCCGAAGTCATGAGCACCGGACGGAGCCGGGTCGCGGCCGCCCGGCGAATGGCGTCGAGCTTCGGCACCCCCTGTTCCTGAAGCGTGTTGGCGAATTCGACGATCAAGATGCCATTCTTCGCGATCAGGCCGGTGAGGGTGATCAGTCCGATCTGCGAATAGATGTTGATCGTGGTTTCACCGAGGAAGATTGGGAGCATCGCCCCGACGATCGCCAGCGGCACGGAACCGAAGAGGATGATGAGCGGATCGCGGAAACTGTTAAATTGCGCCGCGAGCACCAGGAAGATGAGGACGCCGGCGAGGCCCATCGCGGTCCAGAGCGCGTTGCCCTCGTAGCGCAACTGCCGCGACTGGCCGCCGTAGTCGACCGAGTAGCCGGCCGGCAGCACCTGCGCGGCCTTGGCCTCGAGTTTCTTCAAAGCCGCGTCGATGCTCGGGCCCACGCCGGTGATCTTGATCGAGTTGAGCTGCTGAAAGCGGTTCAACGTGCGCGGCTGCACCGTCTCCTTGAGCGTTGCGATGGTCGACAGCGGGATCAACTGATCGCCCGGACCGCGCACGTGGTAGTCGAGGAGCTGCTCGGCGTTCAGCCGCTGACCGCGCTCGACCTGCGGGATGACGCGGTAGCTGCGGCCCTCGTTGACGAAACGGTTGACGTAGCCGCCGCCGAGCATCGAACCCAGGTCGCGGGCCACACCGATCAAATTGAGCCCCATCGACGCCACCTTGTCCTTGTCGATCTCGATCTCCACCTGCGGCAGGTCGAACTTGAGATCGGTGTCGGCAAAGAAAAACGTGGGCGCGCCGCCGCCGGCGTTGGCCTCGGTGTTGGCATAGAGGACCAGTTGATCGGCGAATTCCTGCATCTCCCGGTGATTTGCGGTCGAGCGCACCACGAATTCGATCGGCATCGAGCCGCCGGACGGCAACGGCTCCGGGGTGGTGACGACCACCTGCATCCCGGCGATGGTGGCCGCGGGGGTTTGCAGGGTTTGCTCGATTTGCAGCGAGCTGCGTTTTCGCTCTGACCAAGGCTTCAGGATGATGCCGGAAAATGCGAACTTCGACGAGATGAGCTGAAACGAGTTGGCGTACTCCGGCACGCTCTCGAACATGTCCTGGACCTGCTTGCCGTAGATGATGTTCTGGTCGATCGTCGCGGTGGGCGACGGCAACAGGATGCTGAATACGACGCCCTGGTCCTCCTTGGGGGCCAGCTCGTTCTGGGCGAACATGAAGAACGGCGCGAGGAGCAGTGTGAGCATTACCGAACCGGTCAGCGCGTATTGCACCATCTGAAAGCGTCGGCCCAGCAAGAGATCGAAGCCGATGATGAGGACCGCGCCGATGAACGTCGCCGCCAACATGCCAGCGGCGAGCCCGCCCAGCACCTTGGGCGTCATGCCAGCGGCACCAAAGAGGCCGTACACCACGGCGACTCCCAGAACCCAGAAGGGGATCCACACCACCAGCGCCCAAAAGAGCAGGCTCCAGGAAACGCGACGGTTGTCCCGGACCGCGATCAAGCGGGCAATCGTGCGCTCGTAGCTGTTGCGCAGCCGGTCGAAAAGATGGTTGATCTTGCCGCTCAGCCCCTGGTCCTCGTGCTCGTGGTCCTTGAGGAGATACGCGCTCATCATCGGGGACAGCGTGAGGGCCACGAAGCCGGAAACGGCCACCGCGCCCGCCAGGGTCATGGCAAATTCGCGGAAGAGCGCGCCGGTCAGGCCGCCCTGGAATGCGATCGGCGCGTAGACCGCGGCGAGCGTGATGGTCATGGAGATGACCGGCCCGACCAGCTCGCGCGCACCGAGAATCGCCGCGTCGACCGGGGTGCGACCCTCGCGAATGTGGCGCTCGACGTTCTCCACCACCACGATCGCGTCGTCGACGACGATGCCAACCGCGAGGACGATCGCGAGGAGCGTCAGAAGGTTGATGGTGAACCCGAAGATCAGCATGATCGCGAGGCCGCCGACGAGGGAAAGCGGCATGGCCACCAGGGGAATCAGCACCGAGCGGAGCGAACCCATGAAGAGGAAGATGACCACCGCCACGATCAGCAGCGTCTCCAGCAGCGTCTTCACGATTTCCTTCAAGGCGTCGTCGATGTACTTGGTGGCGTCGTAGGCGATCTTGGCCTTGAGCCCCGCGGGCAGGCTGCGCTCGATGTCAGGCATGATCGCGCGGACCCGCGCCATCACCTCGACGGTGCTCTCGCTCGGCAGCACCCAGAGACCCATGAACGTGGCGGTCTGGCCGCCGAAGCGGACTTCTTCGTCGTAACTTTCCGCGCCCAGCTCGACCTCGGCCACATCCTCGAGCCGCACGATGGCGCCATTCTTCTGGGCCACCACGAGCTGGCGGAACTCCTCCACGCTCCTGAGATCCGTGTCGGCCACGAGGCTGACGCTGATCATCGAACCGCGGGTCTGGCCGACGGCGGCCAGCGCGTTGTTCGATTGCAAGGCCTGCCGGACTTCCGCCGGACTGAGCCCGCGCGCCGCGAGCTGGTCGGGTTTCAGCCACACCCGCATCGCGAACACCCGGCCGCCGAGCACGTCGGCCCGCTGCACGCCTTTGACCGCCGCCAACCGCGGCTGCACCATCCGGCTGAGGTAGTCGGTGATCTGGTTCTGATCGAGCTTGTCGGAGTAGAAGCTAAGATACATCGACGCGAACTGGTTGTCGCTCGTCTCGACGCTGATGGTCGGCGCCTCGGACTCGGGCGGCAGCTCGCCGCGGACCTGGTCGATCTTCGCGCTGATCTGCGCCAGGGCGGCGTTGGTGTCGTAATTGAGCCGCAGGTACACCTTGATCGAGCTGAAGCCGGCGCGGCTCTCGGACTCGATGTAACCGATGCCATCGGCGCTGGCGATCACCCGCTCGAGCTGGGTCGTGATGTAGCCCCGGACCGTGTCCGCGCTCGCCCCAAAGTAGACGGTGCTGATGTTCACCACCGCGCTGTCGCTGCGGGGATACTGCCGGGTGTTCAGCTTGAAGTACGAGACCGCGCCGACCACCAGGATGATGATGTTCACGACCAGCGCGATGACTGGCTTGCGGATAAAAAGGTCGGTGAAACTTTTCGAGGGCATGGCGGAAAACGGGCGGGAATCAGACTGGCGAATGGCGGCCGGGCGGTCTCAGGCCGGAATCAGGCGTTGCGCGGTTTCGGGGCGGGATTGGCCGCCGGCGCCACCGCGTTGTTGACCTGGACTTCCATGCCGTTGCGGAGCTTGAAGACGCCGGCGGTGACCAGTTCTTCACCCGGCTTCACTCCCTCGGTGATCGCCACGAGATCGCCCCGCTTGCCGCCGAGCTTCACGAACTGCTGGCGGACGCCGAGGATTTCCTTTCCACCCGGGCTCTTCATTTTTTCTACGATGAAGACCGAGTTACCATAGGAAGCGTAGGCGATCGCGGTCGCGGGCACGACGACCAGCGATTCCGCCCGCGGCATCTCGACGTCGACCTGGGCGAACATGCCGGTGCGGAGATGACCTTCCGGATTCGGCAGCGTGGCCTGCACGGAAACGTTGCGGGTGGCACGATCGACTTCCGAATTGATGGCGGTAAGGGAGGCCTCGAACGGCTTCTCGAAGGCGTCGATCGTGACGGAGACCTTCTGCCCGAGGGAAAGCGCGGGGATATTCCGCTGCGGCACGAAGAAATTGACGTAGATGGGATCCGCCTGCTGGAGGGGCATGAGCGGCGCGCCGCGGCCCACGAACTGGCCGACGTTGACCTGGCGGATGCCCACGCGGCCCGCGAAGGGCGCGCGAATTTGTTTCTTGGCGATCTGGGCCTTCAGGGCCGCGACATCGGCGCCGGCCTGCTTGAAGGACGCCGCGGATGCGTCGTGCTCGGACTTGGAAACGGCCTGGCGCTCCAGCAACTCCTTCGACCGATCGCTGTTCGCCCGCGCGAGATCGGCCCGGGCCTCGGCCGCGGCGAGTTGCGCGTGCTCGACGGTGGTATCGAGCTCGATCAGCATGTCGCCCGCCTTCACCGCGGCGCCACTCTCGACTGCAATCTTCATGATCGTCCCGTCCGCGTCGGCACTGAGCGTCACGCCCTGGACCGGAGCGAGCGTGCCGATGGCATGCAGCGAGGCGTGCCATTGCACCGCTTCAGCCTTGGAGGTGCTGACGGCGGCGGCGGGCATCACGTGCGGCGCCGAAGCCATTTTCTTGATTTGGGCGGCCTTGACGGCGCCGAGCGTCAGGCAGACGAGGATAAAACCGCCGATGGCGATGAGGAACTTCTTAATCATGGACGAAGGGTGATGAGCGGAAATAGCGGGCAAAAAATGAAAGCGCCTCAGCGCGCACTCGCGGCGTGGCCGGCAGCGCGGAGCGATGCCGCCGGCACCGCGGTGGCGGCCCGCCGGCCAGCGTCGGTGGCCGGTTGTTCACCAGCGCGCTGGAGCACCTTGGTGAGGAGACGGACGAACGTCTTCCGTTCGCTTTCGCTGAGCGGCCCCATCAGCCAGGCCATCCGGCGAAAGTGCTCCGGCATGATCCTGGTGAGCAGCTTCTCGCCGCGCGGAGCGAGCCCGATGCACATCATGCGCCGATCGTCCGGGTGCGGCTTGCGGGTGACGAGCCCCGCGCGTTCCAGCGTATCCACCAGGCCCGTGATGGTCGCGCGCGTCACCCCGGTCCGCTCGGCGAGCTCGGCGGGCGTCAGCGGCGTCTCGCAGCCCGCGCGATTGCAGCTGCCCCAGAGCGCCATCAGCACGCCAAAGCGCCCCTGCGAGATGTCGTGCTGGGCCAGGTGCGACTCCACCACGCGGAACGCCTCATCGCCCGAGCGCAGGAGATGCAGGAAGACCTCTGTGGCCGACGGGTCGAGGTCGGGGAATTCCCGCGAGGCCTCGAGGAGGCACTCATAACGGGGAAGGTCTTTCAGCATCAGAAGCGGCATGGGAAATAAAGTAAGGGGGCAGATAGTTAGGAGGCTAACAAGAAATGCAATCTGTGAATCCGCCCAAAGCAACACAGTTGCCCGCCTTCTCCGCGGGGCGTTGTGGATAATCGCCGGCTGTCCTTTGCAAAAGGGCAGCAAGCCGGGGGCGCCCCCCCCCGGCTTTACGCCGCAGGGCCTGGGATCGTCTACTAAAGGCTCCGGGCCGCGGACACGACGGCTTCAGTCGTGATCCCGAGTTCCTGGAAAACGGTGGCAGAGGGCGCACTGAGCCCGAAGCGGTCGATGCCGATCACCTTTCCGTCCAACCCGACATATTTGTGCCAGAGAACCGTGACGCCGGCCTCGATTGCGACACGCTTCCGGCAGCTCGCGGGCAAAACGCTTTCACGATATTCAGCGGTCTGTCGATCGAATCGCCCGGTGCAGGGCATCGACACCACGCGCGAACCGGCTCCGAGCTCCTTCGCTGCGGCGAGGCAGTACTGGAGCTCACTGCCCGTCCCGATCAAAATGTGGGTGAGCGGGCCGTGCTCCCGGCGCGCGATGTAGCCGCCTTGCAACGCGCCCTCGCGGCGGGCCTGCGCGGTGATGTCATTCAAGGTGGGCAACACCTGCCGGGTGAGAGCAATGAGCGTCGGGCCGTCGGTGCGGGTCAGCGCCGCCACAAAGGCCCCGGCGGTCTCCTCGGGATCGGCCGGCCGGATCACGTCCAGGTTCGGGATCACCCGAAGGCCGCTGACTGTTTCCACCGGCTGGTGGGTCGGTCCATCCTCGCCCACCCCGACGGAATCGTGCGTGTAGATATAAATCACCGGCAAGTGGGAGAGCGCCGCCAGCCGCATGGCCGGGCGCGAATAATCGGCAAAGACCAGGAACGTCGCAATGGTCGGCCGGAAAATGCCGTCGTAGGCCACGCCGTTCGCGATCGCGGCCATGCCGTGCTCGCGGATGCCGAAACGGATGTTGCGGCCCGCCCGGTTGCCCGCATCGAAATCCTTGTCCGCCGCGATGTAGTTCAGCGTCGAACCATAAAGATCGGCGCTACCGCCGATGATGAGCGGGAGCTGGGCCGCGAGCGGCTGGAGCACGTCACGCCCGGCCGCCCGCGTGGCGAGCTTTGCGTCGGTGGGAAAGACCGGGATTTTTTCGAGCAAAGCCGCCGCCGTGGGCGTCTTCTCGCGACTGGCCGAGTCGAGCAGTGCGGCCTTGTCCGGGTTGGCCTCGCGCCAGGCCCGGTAGACTTTCGACCATTTGTTGCAGGCCCGGACGAGCCGCTGCTTATGTTGCGCGAAGTAGGCGCGCACATCGTCGCTGACGAAAAAATGCTCGGCGGC
>JBKJRG010000905.1:0-3460 GCA_046594805.1 Opitutaceae bacterium
GGGAAACTACGGAGCGTTGGCCGCGCAGCGACTCATACCGTGCCCTGATCCGTCGCTCCACGGCACTCCTCGTCGCCGGTCAGCCGCCGGAGCGCAGTAATCTCCGCGCCCAACGCCAAGCGCGTGGCGGTGAGGTCGGAACTATGGATGATGAAATTCGCGCCGGCCGCGCACCACGCCGCCTCCCGTTCCGCCGGCATCCATGAGTGAATGCCCGCCCCCAACCCCGCCGCGCGTGCGCGGCGCAGAATATCCACCACCGCCGCCTCGAACTCCGGTGAGTCGTAACCCTCCGGTTGCCCGAGGCTGCATGACAAATCGTGGGGTCCAATCAAGACACCATCGAGCCCGGGCACGGCGAGAATCTCGTCCAAGGCGGCGATTGCGGGCACACTCTCGATATTCACCAGCAGGGCGTTCGCTTCATTATAGTGATCCACGTAAGCTCGCAGCTCGGGCGGAAACGGCTCGGAGCCCGTGAGCATCGACTCGAGTTTTGCACCCTTGACCGGACGGTTTTTCACTGCGCCGACCAGCGCCCGGACCTCGGCGGCCGATTCGATGTAAGGCGCGACCACGGCACAGGCGCCGCCGTCGAGCACCTGACAGGCGGCGAACGGGTCCGGCGAGGGGATTCGGACCATCGGCGCCAGTCCGGCATTGCGATACGCCCACGCCATCCATGAAAGCTGCGCGCGATCGATGGGGATGTGCTCGGTGTCGATGAAGACAAAGTCGAGCGGCAGGGCCGACAGCAGCGGCACAAACCGCGGGGACGTCGACGCGACGAGCGTGCCGTAGCTTCGACGGCCCGAGCGGAGTGCGGCTCTGAATTCGATTCCGTTCATAAGCGCAAAAGGGGGCGGGGCGATGTCATGAGCGCAGTGTCGATTAACGGCCGCCACGAGCAAGCCACCGCTGCCGTGCCTCGTCCCGCCGGCGTACCGCATCGAGCCACACATCCGGGAAACACGTCAGGCCGTAAACTCCCGGCACCTTCGGTCCATTCTCCCGACAGGCGTAAAACACTTCGCCCGGCTGCACCGTCGAGCGCCCGGCGAAAAATCTCAGCACTGGCTTCACGGCCGCACGACGAAGATCTGTTTTCGCCAGCGCCCTTCGGTGAGCACGCGACGGTTGAAGGCGATGGTGCGGCCGTCGTGCGACCACCCGGGAGACTCCGGCGTCTGCTCCGTCGGCGCCGTGAGCACCCGGGTCCGGCCCCATGTTTCAGCCCCGGGCTCCGCACCGCACACGGTGAGCGCGCCGCCGCAGACATAGAGCAACTGCCGCCCGTCCGGGCTCCAACGCACCGCACTTTGCAGCGGCGTCGCGTGGCGCGTCACCTGCACGATGGCGCCGCCGTTGGGGCTCACGAGAAACGCCTGCACCACGCCGGCGTCGTCCTTGGCCAGAAACACGATGCGCGTGCCGTCTGGCGAGGAGCGCACCCAGTGTCGGGGCTCCAGCGCCACGCCGGGAAATTTGCGCTCCGCGGTAAACGTCAGCCGTCGCTGCGTTGCGCCACGCGGCGGGCTCGGCATTTTGTCCACTGTGCCCTCGAGCGGGCCGTCCGGCCCCGGCTCGTCGATGCGCTCCGGCAAATCGGCGATGAACACCTCGGCGAGTTCGCGGCCGTCGCGCGTGCGCACGTTCCCCAAGAACGCCCGCGCCTGCCGCTGCCACGTGCCGTCGGCGCGGCGGTAGCCGTCGCGGCCGACCCAGGCATCCTCGAAGGCGCGGCTGATCTCGTCCGAGCCGGGTCGCGGTGTCGGCACGACTTTCACCGCGACCACGGCAAAAAATTCGCCGTCGTGGTTCTCCGGGCCCGTCGGCACGCGCACCGCCCCACGGGCCGCACGCGTGGCGACGCCAATGGCGCGGAGATTAACCTTGGCCCCGGTGCGCTCCTCGATGTCCGCCAGGAGCGCGTCGTTGTAAGTGAAACCGATCCACCGGCCGTCGCCGCTCCAGTCGTGGCGGTGGGTGCCTCCGCGCAGCGCTCCCGGCGTAAACGGCGCGATGACATCCCGCGCGTCCAGAAAACGCAGCCGCCCCGGCTGCGCCGGATCGATCAGGGCTCCGGTGCGCCGCCACATGGCGTAAGGCCGCTCCCTGGACGCGCCGTCGAGCCCGCGGATGAAGGCCACCGTGCCATCCACCGGATTCGCGCTGGCCGCGCCGACTCCCGGTCCCCACGGCTGCGCGCGCGCCTCGCGGTAAAGCTCGACCGTTTCACCGGTGGCGATCCGCGCACGGGCGATCACGGCGTTGCCCGCGATCGCGGTCTCGTCATCGCGCAGGTCGAAGACCAGCCAGGCGTCGTCGGGCGAAAAATTCTCGTTGTTGTCGAGTTCGTGGTTTCTCGGGGCATGCGTGAGCTGAGTTTCGATGACAAACGAAGCCGGCCCAGCGGCGGCGGAGACTGCCGCCATGGACACGAACGCGAACGCGAGCCGAAAAAGGATCATGGCCGGGCCGCACCCGAGACAAAGTCGGGCGGCGCATCGGCCATCGTGAGAGCGCGAAAATTCTGCCAGCGGTGGAACGTGAGAAAATTGGCGTCGTGGTTGTTGTGCGCGCCGCCGAGACCGTCGTCGTAAGCGGTGCGGCAGGCCGCGATGAGGGCATCGCCCTCGAAGAGCCATTCCACATATTGAAATCCGTGTTTCACCGTGTCGGGGTGGTAGAGCAGGATCGTGCGCGTGGTCCATTGCCGGAGGTCGGGCGAAGAGACGAGCGCGAGGGTGTTGCGGATGCTTCCGGGATTCTCCGCACGATGGTGCGGCGGCACGATCGTCGCGAGCGACCAGTAGAGCCGGCTGGGCGGATCGAAGCGGACGGTGAATTTTTTTCCGCCGCCCGGAAACGCCACAAAGCCGGTCCCGGGATCGAAGGAGAGCTTTTTGCCATCCGCGCTCACGCGCACCATGGCGGCCTTTTCATCCGGAGACTTGGTCTGGACGCGCAGCAAATCGACCAGTTCGCCGGCGGGCGTGAGCACGGCATTGCCCTCGAGCCACGCGCCCATGTCGCCGCCGTTCCACGCGCGGTTGCTGGGGAGAAATTCACTGATGGTCCAGTTGTCCGCGTTGAGCAGTTCGGCGTCCACCGGCACCGAGAGCATGCCGGCGCAATAATTGATACCCCACGCCACGGGGGGATTCCGCCATTCCATGCTGCGCCACAGGCGCCCGTCGTGTTCGATCACGGGCATGGGGGCGCAGTGGTATTCGCCGTTGTCGCGCAATAGGCCCGTCTTCCGATCCGTCGGCGAACTCCACGTCGCGCCACCGTCCGTGGAGCGGCGGATGACCGCGTTGCCGTGGTGACGGTCGGTGCCGATCAGATAGAGCTCGTCCCGATGAACGAACAGCGTCGACCAAAAGGCGCCCTGAATCTCCGCGACCCGCTTCCAGGTCAGTCCGCGATCGCTGGAGCGGAAAATCGCGCTGCGCGC
>JBKJRG010000018.1:0-3848 GCA_046594805.1 Opitutaceae bacterium
CCGGGTCGCGAAGCCCGGCATCGCCCAGCGTTGCGCGGCCCACGCTGCCTCCAAGACGGACGCCGACGAGGCCTACCTCACCGGCCAGGCGGCGGTGAAGGCTGCCATCGACGGACACACCGACAAGATGGTCACGCTGATGCGCGGCGACGGCGAACACTACACGTCAGAGACCGGCCTCGCCCCCTTGAGCGACGTCGCAAATTCGGTGAAGAAGCTCCCGCGTGAGTGGATCAATGAAGACGGCGTGAGCATGAACTTCCAATTCCTCCGTTACGCGCAGCCACTCATCCAGGGCGAAGTCACCCTTCCTCACGACATGGGAGTCCCGATGTTTGCGCGGCTCGACCGCGTGCGGGTCGACAAGCAGCTCGGCGCGTACGAGGGCTGAGCGCTTTTCGCTGTAATTTCGAAATCAAGGCCGGTCGCAAGACCGGCCTTTTTGTTTGAAGTGGCTGCGGCATCTTGCCGCAGATCTGCGGCTGGAAGCCGCAGCCACTAGGAAGCAGGCGGGACGCCTGCGCTACTCTAGACACGCGGCCAACAACCGCTCGTGCACTTCGACCGCATCGATCGGCGCACTCGCGCTGCCCGTCCCAATCAGGACCGGCCAGTCGGCGGAATCGGCCGGACAGGTGCCGTGCGAGCCTTTCACCAGGGAAGGATCGAGAGAGATTACGTCCATCAGCACCCGAAATCCCATTTTTTTCCGCGCGAGCTTGCCGGCGATCTTGAGTTTCGGCACGCCCAGGGCCGGATCGACGAAGAGCTCCACCGGATCGTACCCGTACTTGCGGTGGATATCGACGCAGCGGGCAAAGTCCGGAGCCTTCCGGTCGTCGTCCCAATAGTAATAGGTGAACCACGCGTCCTCCGCCGAAAACGCGACGAGGTCGCCGGAACGCGCGTGCGCGAGACCCGCGGCGCGCTGGCCGGCCGCATCGAGGACGCGCGCGACCCCGTCCACCTTTTCCACCACGGCTCGCACCGCGCCCAGCAATGCCGGGTCGTTCACGTAAATGTGCGCGACTTGGTGATCCGCGATGGCGAAGGCCTTGCTCGCCCCGCAATCCAGCAGCTCCAGCCCCAGTTCGTCTTTGACCGTGATCCAGCCTTGCGCGCGGAAAACCCGGTTCAGCGCAATGGTGCGTCGCACCGGCGTGATGCCATATTCGGAGAGCACAACCGTGCGGATGCCGCGCTTTTCATAAAAATCGATCAAACCACCCGCCACGCGATCGATCGCACGACAGTCGTCGGCGAGCCGGGGATCGGCGGGGCCAAGGCGTTGCAAGTTGTAGTCGAGGTGCGGCAGATAAACGAGCGACAGGTCAGGCCGGTGCTTTTCCTCGATCCATTCCGCCGAGCGCGCGATCCATTCGGACGAAGCGATGCCAGCCGTCGGACCCCAGAACGCCGGAAACGGAAACGGCCCGAGAATTGATTTAATCTCGTCGCGGATCGAAAGCGGGTGCGTGTAGACGTCGAAGACTTTTCGCCCATCCGCGGGATACATCGGCCGCGGGGTAATCGTCCAGTCGGCGGTGGAGTACATGTTGTACCACCAGAAAAGTTTCGCGCAGGTGAAGCCGGGACGCGCCGTCCGGCATTTTTCCCAGAGCTTGGTGCCGCGCACGAGGTGGTTCGACTGCTTCCAAAAATGGTGCTCCGCCAGTTCACGATCGTACCAGCCATTGGCCACCGCTCCATGGCCCGAGGGCGGCAAGCCCGTCAGGTACGTGCTTTGCGCCGTGCAGGTGACCGCCGGCAACACCGGGTTTACCCGGATCATACCGCCGGTGTTCGCCGCCTGCTGGAGTCGCGGAGTATGCTGGCTGATCAGTCGAGGCGTCAGGCCCACGACATTGAGAACCGCTGTTCTCATATAAGTCCTATGGGAACTATAGAACCTATGCGACCTATGGAAAATCGCTCAGGCATAGCGTTGCCGCAGCTCGTCGAATGACGCCTTCACGGTCGGCCCGTCCATCTCGTGGATGTCGAGCCGATCGCCCGGCGCGCGAATCATCGGAATCGTCAGCCGGCCGCCGAGGTGCTCGCGAAACTCCTCCAGCCCGTCCAGCATATCCTGCCGGCCGCTCGGCCCACGAATCTCCTTGATCGGCGCAAACAGCTCGAAGCCGAGTCGCTGGATGATGCCGAGGATCCGATCCGCATGGGCCTCCGGCAGCAGCCCCACCCGCCGCGCGTAGATCAGGTCGACGGCCATGCCCACCGCGACGGCCTCGCCATGGCTGACGCGGAATTCCGAGAGCTGCTCGAGCTTGTGGGCCGCCCAATGGCCGAAATCCAGCGGCCGCGCCGAGCCACGCTCGAACGGATCGCCGCCCGTGGCGATATGCTCCATGTGCTGGCGCGCGCTTTCGCGGATGACCGCCTCGTAGGGCTCAGGCGCGAAGGCGGCCAGGGCGTCGACGCGGTCGGCGATGAATTCGAAGAACTTCGCGTCGCGGATCAGCGCGACCTTGACCGCCTCGATCAATCCGGCGCGACGATCGCGCGGCGTCAGGCTGTGCAGGAAGGCGAAATCGTTCACCACCGCATGCGGCACCACGAACGACCCCAGCCAGTTCTTCTTCGCGAAATAGTTCACGCCATTCTTCACGCCGAGCCCGCCGTCGGCCTGGCTGAGACTGGTCGTGGGCAGCCGGATCATTGGGATGCCGCGGTGGGCAGTCGCAGCGCCGAGGCCCACCATGTCGAGCAGCGCGCCGCCGCCCACCGCGATCACGAACGAATGCCGGCACAGCTTCGCCTCGTTGATCGCCATCCAGACGCGCTCGAGCTGGTAAAAATTGTTCTTCACCGATTCGCCGCCCGGCATCGCGATGGGCTCGGCCTCGAGCCGCACGCCGGCGGTCCGCGCCGCGAACCAGCGGGAGATTTTTTCCGCGAAGCCCGGGAATGCGCTGGCCAGGCCGGCGTCCCAGAACACGACCGCCCGCGCCGTGCCGCCCGGTTCCCGCGGCGTGAGCAGCCCGGCCAGGGTGTCGTTGTCGGGCGCGAAGGCATCGCGCGTGAAAATCAGGCGGTGCTCCTGCTGCAGGGTGATCGGAAAGGAGACGATATCAGGGCGGGCGGGCATGCGCGAATCAGGTCGAGGCGGCGAGACGTTGCGCGAAGCGTCCAAGCGGGACGGCAAGGGCGCAAGCAATTGCCGGGAGCCACTCGCCGACCAGCAACAGCGCGACCGCGTCGATCAACGGAATGAAGGCGAGCAACCGGCCGACCGAGCGGCCGATCTTCGCCGCGGGTGCGCCGGGCTGGTATTCCCAGCGCGCAATCAGGCTGAGGGTCACGATGTAGACGAAGAGCGCGGCCACCCACCAGAGGAACGCGGCGGTGAAGCCGTGCCCGGGCAGCGTGGCCAGCGCGCACGCGAGCAGGACGCGACAGCCGGCCATGAGGACGACCGAGCCGATCCATTTTTTGTGCACCCAATCGTAAGCGAGGATGGTAGCGACCAGCGCGACAACATAGCCGATCGCGGCGTGCGCCACGCAGACCAACAGCACGACGCCGAGTAACATCTCGAGGGTCGCGAGCGCGGCGGCGGTCTGGCGTGAGACGAGGCCGCGCGGAATCGCGCGCTCAGGACGGTGCCGCGCGTCGAAGGCCGCATCGAAAACGTCGTTGAACGTCGCGCCGCCGGCGTAGATCAGGCACCCGGCGACGATCGCCACCGCGAGGAGAGTGCCGGAAAAAGCGCTGCGCGGGATTTCGGCGGACGACAACACGAGCGCGGCGAGCACGTTGCTCGCGACCGACGGAAAATTGCCGGCACGGGCCAGGTCGAAGCAGGCGCGGATCCGTCGCATGCCCTCAGG
>JBKJRG010000082.1:0-4262 GCA_046594805.1 Opitutaceae bacterium
GCGGTGTGGGCCACGATCTGATCCTTCAAGGCCTCGGGAATGAAATCCTTGTCGCGCGCCATCATCGCGGCGGCGGCAAACGCGTTCACGTCGGTGCCGGGCTTGAGCACCACGAGATTGTGTCCCATCGCCTCTTTCGGGAGCGTGCCGATGTTCGTCAGCACGATCTTCAGCTCTTCCCCCACCTTGGCTTCGATGGCGGTCACGCTGAATTTCATGGCGTCGTTCGCCGTGATTTCCACGACGCGAGCGCCCGCCCCCGCTTTGGGTGCAGCCGCAGTAGCGGCTGCAGGCGAGGCCGGAGCCGCAGCGGCTGCAGGAGTAGCACCCGAGGCGGCGGTGGCCGCAGGGGTGTCTTTCTTGCCGCAACCGGCAAGGAGCACAGCGAAAAGGGAAACGAGCGTGAGACGGATTTTCATGGCGCCGCCAACCTTGCGAGCGCGCGGGCCACATGCAAACCCGAAGGCGCCAATTCCGGTGTCCCGCCAGTGGAGCGGGAGGGCCCGACGTTATTAGCGCGACACGCCATCCTCACGCAAAATCTACTCGGCCTCTTCTCTCGCCCGAAAAATGAGCCGGACCGACCGGTCGACACGTGCGAAAAACTCCGGGGGTGGGTTAAGGCAGCTCAACCACGGATTATGGCTTGAAATGCCCTGTTGTTCGCAAACTCTCTTGTACCTTTGGCGCTCGCGTTCCAAAGCCTTCCTCTTTCCCGACTGTCCACATGTCCAAAATGGCCCTGAATCCTGCCCGCTGCAGCCGCCTGGCCGTCGCGCTCGCAGGTCTTTTCGCGCTCACCGGTTGCGACTTCAATTTTTGGCGGATGGACGGCCATCAGTCGACCATGCTCACCGCCGGCCCGGTCGCGCGCGAGCAATGGGACATCTTCATGGTCACCGTCTGGGTGACGCTGGTTATTTTCATCCTGGTGGGCGGGGCCCTGGCGTACGCGACCTTCAAGTTTCGCGCGCGCACCGAGGCCGACGAACACGCCGACGCGCCCACCCAGGCGCACGGCAACCCGCTGATTGAACTCGGCTTGATCGGTGCCTCCGTCCTGGCCCTCGTCATTATCGCCGTTCCGACCCTGAAGGGAATCTGGTCCACCTATGACGTGCCGGAAGCGGAAAGGGCCAACGCATACGAAATTACGGCGACTGGCTATCAATGGTGGTTCAAATTCGATTATCACAGCGAGCAATCGCAGACGCTGGATGCCACGGGCAAGGCCATCCCAGCGGGCACGCTGGTCACGGCGAATGAGTTGGTGGTACCCGCCGGCCGTCCGATTCGGGTGCATCTTCGCACGGTGGACGTCATCCATTCCTTCTGGGTCCCGAAGTTGGCGGGCAAGGTCGACATGATCCCGAACCGCGCCAATCTCCTCTGGTTCAAGGCGGACAAGCCGGGCTATTTCTGGGGCCAGTGCGCGGAATACTGCGGCGATTCACATGCGGTGATGCGCTTCCGCGTCATCGCGCTCGGGCCGCGCGAATTCAACGAATGGCTGGACCAGCAGATGCAGGCGGCGCGCAATGTCGCCGCGGGGACTGCCGACGCCAGCCGGCCCCGGGCCCAGTTCGCCGCGCTGCGGACCTTCAAGCAGAACGAGGCCGGCGTCACCGCGCAGTTCGACATCGATCCGCTGCAGTCCTGGAACGCCAAGCAGGCGCCGGAAAAGAACGAGGACCCCGCGCTGGTCGCGACCGGGAAAAAGCTGTTCAACGACAAGACCTGCGGCACCTGCCACATGGTCCGCGGCCACGGGTTCAACGGGGTGCTCGGACCCGACCTCACCCACCTCGGCTCGCGTTCGACGATCGCGGCCGGCTTGCTGGAGAACAACCGCGAGCAGTTGCATCGCTGGATTCACGACCCGGGCGCGGTCAAGCCGGGCAACAAGATGACGCAAGGCTACAAGAAGAACAACGTGAAGCTGACGGCAGAGGACGAAGTGGCGCTGGTCGCCTACCTGGAGAGCTTGAAGTGACCGCGCGCCGCCGGCGCGGTCATTTGAGCGCAGCGCAGGATGCTGGGACAATTTAACACGCAACGAATTCCGAATCACCCGACCCTCATGGAACTGGCCAAATCCGCCCACCTCACGCCCGAGGCGCACCCGCGGTCGCAGCCCAAGCTGCTGACTCATCCCACGGCCAAGTCCGGCCTGATGGGCTGGCTCACGACCGTGGATCACAAGAAGATCGGTTTCCTCTACGGCTTCTTCGCGCTGATCTTTTTCCTCGTCGGCGGTTTCGAGGCCTTGCTCATCCGCACGCAGCTGATGTTCCCGAACAACTCCGTGCTGACTGCCCAGCAGTACAACACGATGTTCACGATGCACGGGACCACGATGATCTTCCTCGCGGTCATGCCCCTGTCGTCGGCGTTTTTCAATTTCATCATGCCGCTGCAGATCGGCGCGCGTGACGTCGCCTTTCCCCGGTTGAACGCCTTCTCGCTTTGGTGCTTCGTCGCCGGCGCCATCATCCTCAACATCGGCTGGTTCCTCCCGGCCGAAACGCACGGCGCCCCTGATGCCGGCTGGTTCGGCTATGCGCCGCTCACGTCGAAAACCTACATTCCGAAGCACTCGGTCGACTACTGGGTGATGGGCCTGCAACTGCTCGGCGTGGTGTCGATCGCCGCGTCGCTGAACTTCATCGTGACGATCATCAACATGCGCGCGCCCGGCATGACAATGATGCGGCTGCCGGTATTTGTGTGGATGACCCTGGTCACCTCCTTCCTGATCATCCTTGCCTTCCCCGCCATCACGATCGCGCTGGTCCAAGTGATGATGGATCGGAATTTCCAGACCAACTTCTTCGAGGTATCGGGCGGCGGCATGCCGATTCTCTGGCAGCACTTGTTCTGGGTGTTCGGCCATCCCGAGGTGTACATCCTGATCCTGCCCGCCATGGGCATCATCTCGGAGATCCTGCCGACCTTCTCGCGCAAGCCTCTCTTCGGTTATCCCATCGTCGTTTTCTCCGGCGCGTGCATCGGATTCCTCGGCTTCGCGGTGTGGAGCCATCACATGTTCACGACCGGCATGGGCGCGGTCGCGACGGCGGCGTTTGCCCTCGCGACGATGGCCATCGCGGTTCCCACCGGCGTGAAGATTTTCAACTGGATCGGCACCCTCTGGGGCGGGCACATCATGATGCGCACACCGATGCTCTTCGCGCTCGGCTTCGTCTGGATGTTCATGATTGGCGGCTTCTCGGGCGTCATGCACGCCGCCGCGCCGGCGGATGCGCAGCAGCAGGACAGCTATTTCGTCATCGCGCATTTCCACTACGTGCTCATTGGCGGGTCGATCTTCGCGCTGCTCGCCGGCATCCACTACTGGTTCCCGCTGATCTTCGGCCGCAAGGTGAGCGAATTCTGGGGCAAGCTTTCGTTTTGGGTCATTTTCGTCGGCTTCAACGTGACCTTCTTCCCGATGCACTTCCTCGGGCTGAACGGCATGCCCCGCCGCACCTTCACCTACGACCCGAACCTCGGCTGGAATTTTCCCAATCTGCTCGCGACCCTGGGCTCCTATGTCCTCGGAATCGGCATGTTCATCTATTTCGCGGTGATGGTGTATACCTACTTCAGGGGTGAGCGCGCCCGGCGGGACCTCTGGGATGGCCGCACTCTCGAATGGTCGCTGCCGTTGCCGCCGCCCGAGTACAATTTCCGCGTCACCCCTACGGTCCACGCGCGCGACGCGTGGTGGTACGAGAAGCATCACCAGGATGAAATCGCGAAGGAAAACGCCGAGCACGCGAAGACCGAGGAGGCCCATGGCGGCATTCACATGCCATTCGGCTCGATTTGGCCGTTCGTCACGGCGCTCGGAATGTTGATCGCCGCCATTGGCGTGAGCGCCTTCGACGCGAACTGGGACGTGCCGGGCATCCACTGGAAGCTCGGTCTGTCGCTTGCGGGCGGATTCGTCATGTTCGTCGGCATCTATTTCTGGGCGCTCGAGGGCAACGAGGGTTACCACCTGCACCTCGACGAAAACGGAAATCCCATCGAAGGCGCGCACGACGCCAAGGCCCATCACTGAGCCGACACTCATTTATGATTTTTGATTGATGATTGATGATTTGTTCGATCAAGCCGCAACCGGGCTCCCAATCATAAATCATCAGCCGCAAATCATATATCCCGACTTCTCCCTCTCCTCCTCCAACTCTGAATGAGCAGCCACGCCGCCACGATCGATCACCACCACGACCCGAGCACGTCGACGGGCATTCCGA
>JBKJRG010000162.1:0-4826 GCA_046594805.1 Opitutaceae bacterium
GTCCCGAACGCGCCCCAACTGTGGCCGCCCGGTCCCTTGAACGTAACCTTGTAGCGCAGGCTCCCGAGCCCGGAATTGGTCACGGTGTCGATGTTGGCGCCATCGACCGAGATGAAGCGCTTGATTTTGTCCTTCCACGGGCTCTGCCCGAAAAGATAGCGCACGCCGCGCAAATCGCCGGGCCCTTCCTCGCCGACATTGCCGATCAGCAGCATATCGCCGGACGTCTCCACCTGCGCGTCCCGCAGCGCGCGCGCGAACGCCAGGACAAACGCGACGCCGCGGGTGTCATCGCCGACTCCGGGCGCCATCAACCGCGTGCCGTTGCGCTTCACCTTCACATCGGTGCCGGCGGGAAAAACCGTGTCGAGGTGCGCCGCCACCGCCAGGAGTGGCGCGCCGCCCTTGCCCCGGCGAAGTCCCAGCACATTGCCCTCCGGGTCAATCTCGACGTGCTCGAGCCCGGCCTCCTTCAGCAGCTTCGCGAACGCCTCGGCTTTCGGGCCTTCGCCAAAAGGCGGCGCCGGAATCTCGGTCAGAAAAATCAATTCGCGCACGAACCGATCGAAGTCGCGCTCGAAAGCGGCGACTGCCCCCTTAAACGACGCGCTCTGCACGATCGCCTGCGCGCGAGCGTCTTCCGCGCCGATCAGCTCGGCGGTGCGGGCGCCGGAAACGAAGAGACAAAGAACGAGGGCAGCAGCGAGACGTTTCATGTAGGGGCGCCGCTTGTCGGCGCCCGCATCGTGGTCAGCCGAAACGGGCGTCGTCAAGCGACGCGCCCACCCGGAAAGGTTTTGTAGGGGCGTCGCTTGACGACGCCCGCGGCAGACGCATCCGTCCGCCGTTTGAGATATTTCCTGGACGAGTCGGTCATGGGGTGGTCCCGGGCGCCGTCAAGCGGCGCCCCTACTCCCCGATGGAAAGATGCGCAAAACGATCTTCGGTCCAGCCAAGCCACTCGCGGGGCGGCGAACCGTTGGGATTGCGCAGCGAAAGAAATCGAAAGCGCAGTGGATCGGGCGTTAGCCCAAAAGGCCAAACGGCGTCAGGGTCGCCCAGTCCTGCGCGATAGGGATTCAGGAAAACATAAAGGCCGTAGTCTTCGGAGGACTCCTTAGGCAGCAACCGGTGCTCGAAGAAGTCACGCTGCCAGGTGAAAGCATAGCGTTGCGCGCGCCGGATTTCTGATTTCCACCGGCCAACGCATTGACCCGCAGTGAGGCGATGGCCCAGTTCGAAGAGGACGTGCACATGATCAGGCATGACCGTGGCGCAGAGGATGACGCCGTCGTGCTCTTCGTGCCATGAGATCAGAGTCGTCAAAACAGCCTGCACTACGCTCTGCTCACGCAAACACGGAACGCGATCCTCCGTTACGAAGGTGACGAAATAACGTGCCCCCGGAACCGAGACACGTCCCTTGTGGAGTTCGTCTGTTCGTCGTTTCGGATATTTTCTGGGTGCGTCTGCCATCAGGACTTCCCGGGCGCCGTCAAGCGGCGCCCCTACACGGAAGAGGGTTTTGTAGGGACCTCGCTCGCCGATGACCACTGCAGATCTATCGGTCCGCCGTTTCAGATATTTTCTGGGTGCGTCCGCCATCAGGTATTCCCGGGCGCCGTCAAGCGGCGCCCCTACACGGAAGAAGGTTTTGTAGGGGCGTCGCTTGCCGACGCCCGCCGCAGTCGGACGAGTGCTCTGCCCCGCTCACGCCCCAATCGGGTGCCACGTCGTCTTGAACTCGAGGAAATCGCGGATCGCGTACACGCCCTGCGCCTCGTCCTCGAACCAATCCTTCTCCGCCTTCTGCCCGGCGAAATGCACCCGCTTCACACTCTCGGCCGCGCCCAGTCGCAGCGTCTTGCGTTCCACCGTACTCGCCGCCGCGCTGATCGCCCGAAGGTGAGTGTGCGTGGCAAACGTGGGCACCAGCTCCTGGCGAAAGCCCGTGAGGATATTGACCACGCCGGCCGGTAGATCGCTCGTCGCGAGCATCTCACCGAGGAGGATCGCGGGATACGGCGACTGCTCCGAGGCCAGCGCGATCGCGGTGTTGCCGCTCACGATGATCGGCGCCAGCAGCGAGACCAGCCCGAGCACCGTCGGCGCATCCGGCGCGATTACGCCCACCACGCCCATCGGCTCGGTGACAGTGAAACTGAAATGCGGCGACGCGACGGGGTTCACGTTGCCTAGGACCTGCTCGTACTTGTCCGCCCAGCCCGCGTAATACACCAACCGGTCCGTGCACGCATCGACTTCCTGGAGCGCGGATGCCTTGGAGGGCGCTCGCGCGCGGGCGGGTTCCGTCCCGTTCCGCGGCGAGGACGCCGCGGCCCCATTCCGGATCGCCTCCGCCATCTCCACGCGCCGGGCCTCGAGCATCTCGCCCAGCCGGTAAAGGATCTGCCCGCGATTATAGGCGGTGCGCTTCGCCCAGCCCGGGCCCGCCTTGGCCGCCGCCTCGACGGCGTTGCGCAGGTCCTTGCGGGTGCATTGCGGGATGTTGGCGAAGAATTTTCCGGCCGCATCCTTCAGCGGAAACGTGCGGCCGCTCTCCGAGCGGATGAACGCGCCGCCCACATAGGGCTTCGGGGTCTTGGTGATGGGCAGGCGTGGCATGGAATGATTTTGAATGTGGAAATCAGGAAACTCGGGCAACGAGCTCAGGCTATCGCATGGGGAGTTTTTTCCTGCTTTCCTGATTTCCACATTACTCAGATTCGACCGATCAATTTACCGTAATCGAGCAGGCCCTGGCGGCCGCCTTCACGGCCGAAGCCGCTTTCCTTGTATCCGCCGAAGGGCGACGAGGGATCGAATTTGTTGAAGGTGTTCGCCCAGACCACGCCGGCTTTCAGCTCGGTGCTCATCTTGAGAATGCGCGAACCCTTGTCGGTCCACACGCCGGCGCTCAAGCCATAGGCCGTGTTGTTCGCTTTCTCGATCGCCTCGTCCACCGTGCGGAAGGTCAGGATGCTGAGCACCGGGCCGAAGATTTCCTCCCGCGCGATTCGGTGGCTCATCGTCACCTCGCTGAAGAGCGTCGGCCGGAAATAAAAACCCTTCGCCGGCAGCCGGCACGAAGGCTGGAAGATTTCCGCCCCCTCCTGCGTGCCGCTGGCCACCAGCTCCGTGATCCGCTCGAGCTGCGCCTTCGAATTGATCGCGCCCAGGTCGGTGTTCTTGTCCATCGGATCGCCGACGCGCAGCACCTTGATCCGGTTCTTCAGTTTCGTGAGCACCACCTCGGCCACCGGCTCGTGCACCAGCAGCCGCGAGCCGGCGCAGCACACGTGACCCTGGTTGAAAAAAATCCCGTTCACGATCCCTTCCACCGCCTGGTCGATTGGCGCGTCGTCGAAGACCACGTTGGCCGCCTTGCCGCCCAGCTCCATCGTCATCTTCTTTTCCGTGCCTGCCACCGCGCGCATGATGATCTTGCCGACATCCGTCGAGCCGGTGAACGCGATCTTGACCGGGGTCGGGTGCGTCATCACCGCGGCGCCCGTCTCACCGGCGCCCGTGACAAAGTTCACCACCCCGGGGGGCAGCCCCGCATCCTGCAAAATCTCCGCGAGCTTGAGGCAGGTGATGCTCGTGGTTTCGGCCGGCTTCAGGACGACGGTGTTGCCGAGCGCGAGGGCCGGCGCGAGTTTCCAAGCCAGCATCAGCAGCGGAAAATTCCACGGGATGACCTGCCCCACGACGCCCAGCGGCGCGACCCGGCGGCCCGGCGCGATGTACTCCAGTTTGTCCGCCCAGCCGGCGTGATAAAAAAAGTGCGCCGCGGCCATCGGCACGTCGAAGTCGCGCGACTCCTTGATCGGTTTGCCGCCATCCAGGGTCTCGGCCACCGCAAATTCCCGCGCGCGGTCCTGCAACAGTCGCGCGATCCGATAAAGATACTTTCCCCGCTCGCGGCCCGGCATCCTCCCCCAGGTCGTGTCGAACGCGGCCTGCGCCGCGGCATACGCGGCGTCGACGTCCTCCCGGCCCGCCAGCGCGATCTCGGCGAGCTTCTGCTCGTTGCCGGGATTGATCGTATCGAAATATTTGCCTGACTTCGGCGCCACGAATTCGCCGCCGATGAAGAGATCGTAGCGGGCCTTGAGCTTGGGATCGGCACTCTCCGGCGCGGGATCGAAATCCCAAAGATCGCCGAAGATCAACTCCGGCGCCGGACGACCATGTCGGGCGCGCACCCGGGAGGCTTTTTTCTCAGTGGTTAAAGAGGGCATCGGATAGGGGCCTCACGCAGCGGACGCAAAGGACGCAACGTCCCTGAATGGATCGTCGCAGCGTCCTTTGCGACCGTGGCGTGAGGCAGAAAGGTTCAATAGCTTTCAGTCGCTTCGGTGAAGTAATAAGGCGCCTGGTAGGCTCCGGTTTTTTCCTTCGCGAGCTGCCGGACGAGATCGTTGAGCAGCGAACTCGCGCCGAAGCGATAGCGCTCGTTGGTGAGCCACGCGTCGCCCAGCGTTTCCTTCACCGCGATCAGGAACTGCAGCGCCTGTTTCGCCGTGCGGATGCCGCCGGCCGGCTTCATCCCGATCGCGATCCCGGTATCGAGGTAGAAATCGCGGATGGCCTCGATCATCACCTGGTTGTTGCCGAGGGTGGCGTTGAGCGAGGTCTTGCCGGTGCTGGTCTTGATGAAGTCGCCTTCGCGAATCACCCGCACCGCCAGGAAGGAAGCCGCCCGGATGTTGTCGTAGGTTTCCAGCTCGCTCACCTCCAGGATGACCTTCAGCGCCGCGGCGCCGCAGGCCTGGACCACCGCGGCGATTTCGTCCTGCACCTCGCCAAAATTTCCCGCGAGG
>JBKJRG010000181.1:0-10605 GCA_046594805.1 Opitutaceae bacterium
TCGAGGTCGAAGCGGAGGTTCTCCTCCGGCTTGTCGGAGAACTTCACTTCCTTCGGCTTCGTCACGGGCGTGCCGTTGAAATAATCGATCTGTTTCGCGATCTGGATGGCATGATCCAGCTCTTCGCCGGCGTGCTTTTCCAGCTCAGTCGCGATGTGCAGGTACTGCGCGCCCTTCATGGTCTGGCTGTAGACAATGTAGGCGATGATGGCTTGGTATTCGCGCGCGAGGTCCTCATTCAGGAGCCGGACCATTTCTTCGCGGGTGATGGGCTTGGTGGGATTCATGGGGATAAAGTTGGGATGTGGCAGGCGCGCGCCTCGCAAAGGGGTGAGGGCGGGCAACAGTGCATTCGCCCCGGACTTTTCGCCAGAGGGAGGTGAAGATCCCGCCAACATGTTTGCCGATCAGGTCGGGTTCGTGACCACGTTGCGCGGGCTCGCGATGATGAGCCCGATGGTCTCTGCGGTCGGGTACTTGTATTGGAAAATGTCGGCGCCGAGCTTGTAGGCCTGCTCGATGTCGGCGGGCGAGCTCGAGTTCGAAACGACAATGACCTTGAGAGAGCCGAACGCCGGGCGGCGCCGGATCCAGGTCAACGCTTCAAAACCCGACATTCTCGGCAGCGAGAGGTCCAGGAAGAGCGTGCCGGGCATTGGCCGGCCGGTTGCGCCGGTGGCGGCCGCAGCCTCGAGATAAACGATCAGATCTTCTGCGGAGCTGAAGGTCTTAACCGGCTGATTCACGCCAGCGCGGGTCAGCCGGCTCCGCAGCAGCTCGATGGAATCATCGTCGTCGTCCGTCACCAGAATCGCAGCTTGCGGATCGATCACGCTCATCGCGTCTGAGATATTCCCTGCCTGTCGCGGCAACGCTAGCCGAAAAGTGAATCCGGGGACATCGAAACTTCGGGCCCGACCAACCCATAGCGGATGCCCGGTCGAAATAGGTAGGTCTTCAAAGTGGCCGGCAAGATGCCGGCGCTACTCGGCCCGGAACTCACGCCAGCAGCTGGTTCACGACCTTGCCCGCCACATCGGTCAGCCGGAAATCGCGGCCTTGGAAACGATACGTCAGCTTCGTATGGTCGAGGCCGAAAAGGTGAAGGATCGTCGCGTGAAGATCATTCACGTGAACGGGATCCTGCGTGATGTTCCAGCCGATGTCATCGGTCGCGCCGATCACCTGGCCACCCTTGATCCCGCCGCCGGCCATCCAGAGACTGAAGGCGAACGGGTGATGATCGCGGCCCGTGACGCCGGGACGATTGATCCGGTTTTCTCCCAGCGGAGTCCGCCCAAATTCGGAAGCCCAGATCACCAGCGTGGTGTCGAGCAGCCCGCGTTCCTTGAGATCCTTCAGCATCGCCGCGATGGGCTGGTCGGCCATCAGGCAATTGTGCTTCAGCTCGGAATCCAGGTTGCTGTGATGATCCCAGGAGGCGTGGAAGATATTGACGAAGCGGACGCCGCGCTCGACCAGCCGCCGCGCGAGGAGGCAATTCTTGGAGAACGCCTTGAACTGCCCCTTCCCCCCGCCGCGCTCTGCTTTGAGGTCGGGTTCCTTGCGGTCGATCCCGTAGGCGTCGAGGACATGCTTGGGCTCCTTGTCCAAGTCCATCAGCTCCGGCGCGGCGCTCTGCATTCGGAACGCGAGTTCGTACTGGCTAATCCGGCTGGCGATCTCCGGATCGCCGACCTGCTGGTAGCGCAGATCGTTCAGGTCGCTCAGCGCGGACAGCCCGTAATGCTGCATTTGCTCCGTGATGCCCGGCGGGTTGCTCAGATTGAGGACAGGATCGCCCTGATTGCGGAAAAGGACACCCGCGTACGTCGATGGCAGGAAGCCGCTCGCCCAGTTGGAGGCGCCGCCGCTGGTGCCGCGGCCGGCGGTCAGCACGACGTAGCCCGGCAGATTTTGCGATTCGCTGCCGAGCCCGTAGTTCAACCACGAGCCCATGCTGGGCCGGCCGAACGCCGCCGAGCCGCAATTCATCATGAGCTGGCCCGGGTGGTGATTGAACTGATCCGTGTGCATCGAGCGGATCAAGGCGATGTCGTCGGCGCACGAGCCGATGTACGGCAGCAGATCCGACAATTCCATCCCGCACTGGCCATACCGGGAGAACGTGCGCGGGCTGCCCATCAGCCGGGCGCCTTCCTTCTGGATGAAGGCAAACCGGACTTTCTCCAGCAGCGAGTCCGGCAATTTCTGGCCGTTCAGTTCGTTGAGCTTCGGCTTGGGATCGAAGAGATCCATCTGGCTCGGCGCCCCCTCCATAAAAATGCAGATGCAATTCTTCGCCTTCGGCGCGAAGTGGGGCGGCTTAATCGCCAGCGGATTATCCGGCGTCGGGGCGGCCGGCGCGCTGGCGGCGAGGAGCCCGTTTTCCTGCAGCAGCGACGCTACGGCGAGCGTGCCAATGCCGCTGGCGCTGGTGGCCAGGAAGCTGCGGCGCGTCATGCGCACCAGCTCCTGCGGATCGTAGTTTAGCTTCATTCGGATTTCGAACTTAGTGGCCAGGAGCGTGAGCGAGTGGGCGAGCGACCGCTCGCTCACGCCCGCGGTTACGGGCTCAGTCGCGCGTAACAAATTCGTCGAGGTTCATGATCACCCGGCACAGCGCCACCAGCGCGGCTTTTTCATCGAGGCGCGCGGCGTCGGTCTCGCCGGCAATCTTCGCCGCGTTTCCGGGCTGGTTTTTCAACAGGTCGAGCTGCTGGCCATGGAGCTGGGCGAGACGCGCCAGCTCGGCCGGGCTCGGTTCGCGGGAAAGGCAAAGCTGGAAGGCGCGGCGGATTTTCTCCTCCGCGGCACCGGGTTCGTGCACGACGCGCCGGCCGAGGGCCTGCGCACACTCGAAGAACACGGGGTCGTTCAACAACGCGAGCGCCTGGAGCGGCGTGTTCGAACGTTCGCGCCGCGTGCAACTCGTGTTCGAGTCCGGCGCGTCGAAGGTCATCAGCATCGGGTAGGGAACAGTCCGCTGGAAGAAAATGTAGAGCCCGCGCCGGTACTGCTCCGTGCCCTTGCTCTCCTCCCACTTGACCGAGTTCGCGTAGCCCAGCGCCGCGATGTCGGCCGGGAGCTGGGGCTTGATACTTGGGCCGCCGATGGCCGGGTTGAGCAGTCCGGACGCCGCCAGGAAAACATCCCGCACGTTTTCCGCCTCGAGCCGGAAACGATTCTGCCGAGCGAGGAGAATGTTATTCGGATCCCGTTCGAGCAGATCCGGCCGCGTGTTGGACGACTGCCGGTAGGCTGCGGACGTGACGATGAGTCTGATCAGCGCCTTTCGACTCCAGGCCAGGCCACCCGGCTCCGTGGTCGGCGAACTGAATGCGACCGCGAGCCAGTCCAGCAGCTCCGGGTGGGAGGGCTTCTCGCCGCGCGTGCCAAAGTCGTTGACGGAGGTGACGAGGGCCCGGCCGAAGAGATTTTTCCAGACATGGTTCACCGTCACGCGCGCGGTGAGTGGATTTGCCGGATCGACCAGCCAGCGCGCCAGATCCAGACGGTCTGGTCTTTCTCCGCGGGCGTTCAGCGGCGGCAATATGGCGAGCGTCGCCGGCGTCACCTCGTCGCCCTTGCGCAGGAAGTCGCCGCGGATGTGCACGTTGGTCTTGCGCTCCTCCGCCACCAGCACCGCGGCGGTGGTCGCGGGCGGTTTTGGTTTCTTCGCCGTGTGCGCGGCCATCGCCTGATTGAGTTTACGGCCCTCCTCGTCCACTTGCTCCGAGAAGTAGCGCGCCAAGTCGGTTTTCTGTTTCGCGGTCCGCTTTTCCAGCGGCGTGTCGAAGATGGCCAGGATGGCATCCGGCGTCGTGCTCGGTTCGAGCGGCGCGGGTGACTGCGTGGTCGCCAGCCGGAACCGGTTTAGCAGCCCAATCGTGGCCTGCTCGAAAGTGAAGAGCAGCTTTGTACCTTCCGGCAAATCCAGGGGTGCCTTGGTTTCGAAAACGATGACGTGGCCCTGGCCCGCGTCGGGTCCCACGCTCCAGCCGGTGTCGCGGTTGCCGTCGATCGCATACGTGGCTTCGCCATTTTTAGCGGCCATGTTCGCCCGCGCGGCCACGAGTTCGATTGGGCGCGGCTCGGGCTCAGTGCCCTTCACGGCGACGCTAAACTCATTGACGGCGAAATCTCCCTTCGGCCCGCGGCCGGGCATTTTCCCCGGGACATCGAGTGCCTCCAGCCGGAAGCCGGTAATGCCTTTTCCGCTGACCGTCGCTTCCACGATGAAGCGCGAGCCCAGAGCGTCCGAAGCACGGGAGGAAACGGAATTGTCGCGGGCCGTCACGAGGGAGTATTCGTCGTCCCCGAAGAAAACCGCCGAGCGCGTGGGCTTCGCGGCGGTCCAGCGGCTCGAGGGCGTCGTCTTGAATGACGCTTCCCACGCCGCGCGCCTCGCCTCCACCGCGCCGTCCGCCTGGTAGACCTGGAGGGGTGGCTCAATTTCGGTGAGTTGGGTTTCCCAGGCTTTGAGTTGCTGCTGGTGTGCGGCGAGCTCAGCAGGCTGCGGCGCCGGCACGTCCTGCTCGGAGGCATTGTTGAAGAACGCGTAGAACTGATAGAACTCCCGCTGCGTGATCGGATCATATTTATGCGTGTGGCATTCCGCGCAGCCGACCGTCAGCCCAAGCCACGCCGCGCCCGTTGTGCTCACGCGATCGACCGTTGCCTTCGTCCGGAATTCCTCCTTGTCGATGCCGCCTTCCTTGTTGGTGAGCGTCTGCCGGTGAAAACCCGTGGCGATCTTCTGCTGTTCGGTGGGATTCGGGAGCAAGTCGCCCGCGAGCTGCTCGAGCGTGAATTGATCGAAGGGCAGGTCGCGGTTCACCGCGTCTATCACCCAGTCACGAAACAGATAGGCATAGGGCCGCGGGCTGTCCTTCTCGTAGCCATCGCTGTCGGCATAGCGGGCGAGGTCGAGCCAGTGGCGGCCCCAGCGTTCGCCGAAATGCGGCGAGCCCAGCAGCCGGTCCACCACGCGTTCGTAGGCATCGGGCCGGCGGTCCTCCGTAAACGCCGCGACTTCTTCGAGCGTGGGCACGAGCCCCACCAGATCCAGCGTGAGCCGCCGCAGGAGCGTCAACCGCCCGGCTTCGGGCGAGGGCGAAAGTCTTTCCTGCTCCAGCCGGGCCAGCACGAACGCATCGATCGCGTTGCGCGTCCATTTTGCCTGGCTGACGCGTGGTGGAGTCGCGCGCCGGGGCGCATTGAAGGCCCAGTGGTCGATTTTCCTGGGCGCGGCCGACGCAGCATCGTCCGGCCACGGCGCGCCGGCATCGATCCACGCGCGCAGCTTCGCGATCTCGTCGGGCTTCAGGGGATCGGCTTCGTCCTCCGGCGGCATGATGGCGTCGAGCCCGCCGACGTTGTGGATCAGGACGCTTTCAGCGCTCTTGCCCGGCACGATGACCTTGCCGGAATCGCCCCCGGCGAGTGCCGCGGACTTCAAATCGAGCCTCAGCCCATTTTTCTGTTTGTCCGGTCCGTGGCATGAGTAGCAGTTCTTTGCCAGGATGGGCTGGATATCCTTCGCGTAATCGACCGGCGCCGTCGACGGCGCGGGAAGTTTTCCGAGATCGAGCGTTTTTTTTGCCTCCGCCGCTTGGCCCGGCGCCAAAGCCAGCGCGAGCAAGCCGAAGACAGGGACAAGGCCAAACCGGGGATTTGAATCAGGTCGGGGGAACACAGGAGGGAATTACGAAAAAGCCAATATAATGATGCGCGAGCGAGTGAATCGCGTCGAGCCGGATTGAAGCAGGAAGCCAGGAGGAAACCAATCGTTCGTGGTCCGGTTCCTGGTTTCCTGGCTTCCTGCTTAACCCTGCCTAGCCGAACAAATCCATGACCGCCTTGCCTTTGCCATCGCTGGTCACGTAAAACGGCCGCTTTTCGACGTCGTACGAGTGGTTCGCGGCGATGCCCATCGCGCGATAAATCGTCGCATGGAGATCGGTGATGGTCACCGGATCCTTGAGCGTGCGGCACGGCCGTTCGTCGGCGGTCACGCCATGAACGTGTCCGCGCTTCATGCCGCCGCCAAAGAGCAGCGTGCTGCCGGCCGCGGTGAAGTGGCGATGCATCCCGTAGAACTTCGGATCGTTGATCACCGGCGGCACCTCGACCTGATCCTTCACCGCCTTCTCCGGCTTGCCCTCGAGCATCATGTCGCGGCTGAATTCGCTCGCCAGCACGATGAGCGTGCGGTCGAGCAGCCCGCGTTCCTCGAGGTCGCGCACGAGCTGCGCGATCGGGGAGTCGATCATCTGCTTCATGCCCACCAGACGGCCGTGGCCATTTTCGTGGGTGTCCCAATTGAGGAAAGGAATGTACTCCGTCGTCACTTCGATGAATCGCGCGCCCACTTCGCAGAGCCGGCGGGCCAAGAGGCAACCGAGCCCGAAGCGGCCGACCATGCCCTCCTCGTACTTCGCCCCGAAGCGGTCGCGGGGCGTGTCGAAGCGCATGCCCGGCTGGTAGCCGGGGAAGTATTTCCGCACCTGTTCGAGCGGCTCGAGCGCGAGATCGAAGGCCGTTGCCGCCGGCGAGCTGAGCAGCCGGTGCGCGTTGCCCATTGCGCGCAGGAGCGACTCCTGCTGGTAGCTGCTGCCTTCGTGCCCGATCGGGCTCGCTGCGAGGAGCTGGCGGTAAAACTTGTCGCGGTCGGCGAAACGTCCCGGGCTCATCCCCGCCGGCGGGCGCACGGTGTCGGCCGCCTGCTCGGGAAACGCGACATTGAACGGACCATACTCGCTGCCGAGAAATCCCGCGGTGGTGAACGCCTTGAGCTCCTCGCCCTCCCCGAGATCGAAGCGCTGCCCGATGTTGATGAACGCCGGCACCGCCGGGTCGAGCGGGCCGAGGGTTTTCGAAATCCAGGCGCCGAGATGCGGCGCGGCGACCGTCTGCGGTGGCACGTAACCGGTGTGCCAGTTGTACTGGTGCCGCGAGTGGAGGATGAACCCGAGATCCGCGGCCTGCATGGTGCGGATGAGCGTCGCGCGATCCATCAGCTGTGCCATCTGCTCGAGCCCCGCGGAGAACTGCACGCCGTCCACGCTGGTCGGAATCGACGGGAAGGTGCTGAGCACTTCGTTGGGATTCAGACCGGCGGAGTAGGGCGTGTAGCGCTTTGGATCGAAGGTCTCGGTGTGCGCCATGCCGCCGCCCATCCAGAGCACGATCACCCGGTCGGCCGTCGCCTTGATCTTCTCAGGCGCGGCGCCGGCCAGCAACGAGCGGGGCGCGCCGGCCGCCAGCGCGGCGAGCGTGGCCGTCGAGGCGGTCTTCAGGAAATCGCGGCGTGAATAACGATCGCCATTGGCCTGGCGGAACGCGGACTGCGCGATGAGGCGGTTGATATTCATGGGGTGGGTAGAATTTTGGCGCGGCTTGCGAGTGGCTTCGGCTTCCAGCCGAAGATCTGCGGCTGGAAGCCGCAGCCACTGGAGTCATCAGTTAATCAATTGAAACTCCGGCAACATCGTGAGGGCCCACAGGAGATCTTCCACGCCGGCGGCCTGCGCCGGAAGGCCGACGATTTGCTCCGCCACTTTTTGCTCCGCGGCACTGGGCCGTCGGCTGATGGTTTTCTGGTAGAGCGATGCGACCAGCGCGGGGCTGTCGGCGGAATGGCCCGCGATAATTTTGGCCGCGCCCTCCTTCAACAGCTTCGCGAGGGTCGCTCCGTTCGTGAGCTCGAGCGCCTGCAGGGTCGTCGCGGTGCCCTGGCGCACGGTCACGACCTGCTCGCGGTTCGGCCGGCCCAGCGCCGCCATCAAGGGATCGGCGGAGACGAGCGACGCGCGTTGCACCGGCAGCGCGTCCTTGGGCGCCGCGGCGAGATCAATGAAATTCTCCCCCAGCTTCCAAGGCGCAAGCTCGACGCCCCCAAGCTCGATCGCCGGTTTTTCCTGCTTGTCCTCGGTGAAAGTCCACGCGCCGTCGCTGACGAAATCCATTTGGTTTTCCCCCGCGCGTACCCGGGCATAGAGCAGGAGGCCGGCGGGATTGTCGGAGGCCGGGGTCCAGTCGGCCGGAGTGCCGCGGCGACCGTCCGGCGCGAGGTTGACGGCGTTGACCTCAATCGTGTTCGGACCCGCCTTGAATTGGCTCAGCACGTCGTAGAAGTCCGCCGTTGGCCCATTGCGCGCGCCGGAGCTGCCCGCGGCTTTGCCGTTGATCGTGACCGTGTAGTTGTTGTCCGCGGCAATGGTCAGGAAAGCCTCGGTGGGCACCTCCGGGAGCGTGACTACGCGGCGAAATACCACCGCCGCGGGCGTCGCCTTGACCTGGGCGTTGGCGGTGCTCCAGATCCATTTCGGCTGCAGTGGCAGTTTTCGGCTGGGCCCACGGGTGAGCGCAGCGGCCCGGTTCAACCGCACATCCGCCTTGGGGTAATCCATGCCGCCGAGCATCATCACCGCGTCGTAGAATTGTTCGGCATTCAAGCGGCGGACGCCAGGACCACGGAACACGTAGTCGTCCGTGGTTTCGCCCAGGCTCACCGCCGGCAACTGATAGGCGCGCGACGTGAGGATCCGCGTCATCGTGTGTTTGAGGTCGAGGCCATGCGCGGCAAGATCCTCTGCGAGCCAGTTCATCAGTTCCGGCGACCAGGCGGGCTTGTCCATCTCGTCGACGGGCTCGACCAGTCCGCGGCCGAGGAAACGCTGCCAGAGCCGGTTGACCACGGTGCGCGGAAGCCGGCCGTTTTTCCGACCGGTGATGATTTGCGCGAGCTGCTGCTTGCGGGTCGCGGCGTCGACCTTGCCATCAATGCCACCGAGCTCGCTGTAGAGGAACTTGGTTTGCGCCATGTGGCCGGTCGGCTTTTCGCACTCGGCGATTTCCAGCGGGCCATCCGCATACACGCTCGCGAGCCCGTAGGAATCCTTCAGGGTATACTCGTTGATGAAGCTGTCGTGGCAGGAGGCGCACTTCAGGTTCACGCCGAGGAAAACCTGCGCGATGCCCTGCGCCGCCTGCATCGGAGGGACCATGCTGGCATTCACGGCGCCACGCCACAGGATGCCCTTGGTGAAACCCTCGGCTTCCGCGCCGGGATTGATCAACTGGGCGACGAACTGATCGTAGGGCAGGTTGCGCGCAAGGGCGGTGTAAAGCCAGGTGCTGATCTGCTTCCGGCCGGCGTCGATGTAGCCGGTGCCCTTGTAATCGTTTCGAAGCATGTCGTTCCAGAACGTAAGCCAGTGCTCGGCGTAGCGTTGGTCGTCAGCCAGCAACCGCTGCACCAGCCGCGCCCGCTTGTCGGGCGACTCGTCGGCCACGAATGCCTCAAGGTCCGCCGGGGGCGGCAGCAGCCCGATGGTATCGAGCCACACCCGGCGCGCGAACCGACGATCATCGACGACCTGCGGCCAGCGCACATTGTCCCGCGCAAAAATCGCATCGACGAACCGATCCACTGGATTCTCGAGCCCGGCCTTCGCCGGCAATTCCGGCTGCGCGCGCGCGTGCAGGTTGGCGGGCTCGTGTTTGAGAAACGTAATCTCCTTGGGCCAGGGCATGCCTTGGTCGATCCAGGCGCGGAAGAGACCGACCTGCGCCGGCGTCAGCTTCTTGCCTTTGGCAGGCATCACGATTTCCGGATCGAGCCCGGAGAGCAATTCGATCACGTAACTCTCGGCGCTCTTGCCCGCGACCGCGGGCGGACCGGAATCGCCGCCGGCGAGGAAATCCTGGCGCGTCTCGAGGCTGAACGCGCCCTTGTCCTTGCCGCGCGCGTGGCACTGCACGCAGCTCGCCTCGAAAATCGGCTGGATGTCGCGCGCGAAGTCCACCTGCGTCGCCGCCGGCGGAGGGAGCAGCGCGATTTTCTCCGGCGGAAGTTTGGCCGCGGCCGGGGCAACGATCGCCAGCGCGAGGATCCAGCGGAGGCGGTTCTGGGGAAGCGGGGACGTCATCGAGGGGCGGCAATAAAGGTAGCCTAAAAAGCGGAAACGAACAGGCCCGCGCAAGGCTGCATTCGCGGACGGGGGTTTCGCAATGAGTTGGAAGGGTTATTGAGCTGCCTTCAAGGGACTAACCGCGGCGAGACGCGGGCGCAGACCTGGGTTTGCCGCAGTCTATTCAAACCAATCGCGGAAGCGCGGAAGGGCTAAAGCGCGGAGATGAAGGAAGGGTTCGGAAAGAGATTTTGGCCCGGTCCTGGAATTATTCCGCCTTTCCGCGTTTTCGCGATTAGGTTTTTATCGGCTCGAACCGCGCGCCCGTCTGGGCGCTCAGTTGCTCCATCGAAAGGCCCCAGCCGGCCGTGCGCGGAATGCGCAGCCGCCCTGCGCTCAACAGCTCTTGGGCCGGCTGGCGGGCTGGATCACTGGTCAGGATTAATTCCATCGAAACGACTGCGGCTGAAATGGCGGCGGCGTGCAGCGCCGCGCGGGTGGCGACGGGGCCGGAAGGGTTGTGCGGCGAAACCCGCCCGCCGAGTTTTTCCACCAGCTGGCAGACGCGGACCAGCGGGCCCATTCCACCCACATATTTCGGGTCCGGCATGACCACGTCGACGCGTTGTTCGATCAGCTCACGGAAAGGCGTCTCCCCGAAAAGGAGCTCACCTGCGGCAAAACGCAG
>JBKJRG010000580.1:0-6157 GCA_046594805.1 Opitutaceae bacterium
CCGACGTAGTTGGTCGTGTCGATGACCATGTCGAAGAGCCCGACGAGTTGCAGGTCGTCGGCGCCCGGGGCGGGATCAAAGAGCAGATTGGCAGTGTCGGCCGCGAAGGTGTCGCGGAGGTTCACGATGAGCTTCTCGTCTTCGCCAGGGTTGGCGTTGACGGTGAGGTCCTCGACGTTCGTGAACGTGACCAGTTGGCTGTGGAGCGCCGACGTCACGCCCGGCGAATCGATGTGCCCCGACTGGGGAGCAGTCGCCGTCACCTCGGTGGTGTCGCGCAACCCAGCCACGTTGTTGTAGGTGATGCGGTCCGCGCCGTCGCCGCCATCGATCTTGACCGCCACGTTCCACGGCAGCACGGAAGTGGCGAACGGCGACACGGTGGCCGTGTCGTCCATATTCCCGGCGTTGAAGGTGAAGCTGTCCACACCGCTGAAGGAGAAGGGCACGCCGCCGCTCAGCGTGAAGGTGCCCGCTTTCTGCCCGGTGCCTGTGAGGATCAGGGAGTCGACATTCCCGGGCGCGGTATTGAGCGTGATGTTGCCGCCGCCGCTCGCATTGAGGATATTGACGAACTCGAAGTTGTTGAACGTCACCGGCAGTCGGCCCGCGGCCGTGATCACATTGCCCAGGATCGTCACGGCCAAGCCATCGGCGATGAAGTTCAGCGTGTCGCTGCCGCCGTCGGCATCCACCGTGATCGGCGCACCGACCGACGGCGTGATCGTGAACGTGTCATTGTCGTCCGCGGCTGGGTCCACTCCGATCGTGGCCAAGGGCGCCACGAGCGCGCCGGCGATGACAACGTTCACTCCGGCCGCGTCGGCGTTGTTGTTGTCGGCCGTGATGATGATGGAGGTGAATGCCTTGATCGTCGATCCGGCCGAAACCAGAATGTTGTCGCCCGCTTGGAGCGTGACGGACGAACCGGTGGACTCGAGGGTTACCCCCGAGTTTACCGTCAGGTCATCGCCTGCCCCCGCTGTTTCCGCGGCGGTGAGCAAGATGGCCCCGGCCGCCGTCATGTTCGCGCTGACAACCAGGGGACTTCCGGAAGCGACGGTGATGCCAGCCGTGCCGCCGGTTGCGGTGATGGGACCGCTCACCGTGATGCCCTGCCCGGCCGCCGTGCTGCCCGTATTGGAAATGATCACGTCGCCGCCGCCCGCGTTCGAGATGCCGGTGATGTCGAGGGCCGCCGGCGTGCCGGCCGTGTTGGCAATTGCGATGGCTCCGGCAGTGGTGTTGGTTGCGTTAAGCGTTGCCACGCGAGTCTCGAGGGGATCGGCCGCCGTCCCGATGCCGCCGACCGCGACGATCCTCAGCCCCGTGCCGAGGATATCCGAACCGGCGCCGGCGTCGGCGTCGGTGATCGTCCCGGTCGAGATCAGCGTGATGCTGCCGGTGGTCTGGATCAGGTCCAGGGCGGTGGCGCCGACCACTTGCAGGTAGCTATCGGTCGGGCCGGCCGTCACATTGATCACCCCGGTCACTTGCAGGCCCAACGGTGTGGCGAAGGTGCCGATCACATTGACCTGGTCGCGGGCCAAGATGGCCTGGTCGCGAATGCGTTCGGAGGCATCACGAATGATCGCCGCCTTTTCGGCGGCTGCCACAGTGATCGACGACGATTCCCCGAATGCCTCCGCCGTCGCGGTCGCGAGTGTCAACGTGGATTCGGCGGCGAACTGCTCGGACTGAGCGGCGACGGCCACATCTTCCAAGTCGTCCAATTTGTGTTCTTCGACGGTAAGGGCGACTGATAACCCAAGGGCAACGCCTTCTGCCACGTGAAGGGCGATGTCCGCGATGGCCCAGGCGGTGCCCGCGCCGAAGTCACCAGTCAGCGGAATTGCTTGCGCGGGACCCATTATGGCTTCCGCGATGAGTACCCCAACTTCGATCCCAAATGCGACGCCCTCCGCGATATGAACGCCGATCTCCAAGCCTAGGACGACTGCCGCTTGAGCGTCTACCGCCGCGTCCGCTGCCGCCGAGGCCTGCACGGTCGTCACCACCGTTGCCTGTGCGGCTGCCTCCGCGGCGACGATGATGACCTCGCCGGCAAGGAATGCGTCGGCAGACGTCTGTTTTGATTCCGCCTCCGCGTTTGCGGCCGCCGCCTCCGCGATCCTGAAGGTTTCGTCAAGCTCGGCCGCGCGGGCGGTCGGGCCCGCCCCGCTCAGCGTCGTCGTGCCGGCGATGACGTTGAGGGCCACCCCGTTGCCGTCGATGATGATTCCCGCGAGGGATCGGACCGTGACATCACCCACCCCGGCGTCGAGTTGGCCGATGGTGATGGTTCGGTCAGCCTCAACCAGGATATTTCCGCCGGATGTCTTGAGGTTGCCCAGCACGGCCACGCCGATTGTGCCAATTCCGAGAGCCGTCCCGGCCTGGACGGTGATCGTGCCGGCACCGGACGTTTGGATCGTGTCCGCAGCATCGAGAAATACGATTGCCCCGGCCGGCGTCCGGAGGACAAGGGAACGGCCGGCTGCGATGGTGGCCGTGTTGTCGCTGATGTTTTCAATCGTGATGGACTCGGCATCGAACGTCAGCGCACCGCTGCCCGAAGCTTCGAGCGCCGTTGCCGTGAGCAGGAGCGGGCCGGTGAAGGTTATGAACGCGCCGGACGCTCCGCCGTCCGCAGTAATCACCACATCCACGTCCATTTCCAGTGGGTTGCCCGCGGTGCCAATGCCGCCGGGGGCGGCAATGTCGAGCTTCTTGGCAGTGATGTTGACCGCTATGGGCGGGGGAGGATCGTTGCCGTCGGTGATCGAGCCGGCCGCGCGCAGCTTGACCGTATCGCCCTGGGCGGTGACCGCGCTCAGGACGATGTTGCCCGTGGTGTCGATATCAATATCGGCCGCCTGCCCAAGGGCGGTCGCGGTGAGCGCCAGAGTCGCACCGGTATTGCTCAGGAAAATGCCGCCCGTCGTCGTCGCGGCCGTGATGGCAGCTGTGGTGGTTTCGATCTTGTCGCCGAAGCCGATCTTCGAACCATTCAGCGTGATGCTGGCGGCGGTGATGTCGTTGCCGACGTTCGAATCGATCAATTCGAGCGTTGCCGTCAAGGTGACGGGCTGGCCGGTCGCGCTCACCGGGCCGTCGAGCGTCAGGCTGCCCGTGGCCGAGATGGAAACGGTCCCGCCCGTTGCCCCCACCGAAGTCAACGTGAGAGCTTTGTTGTTGGCAAGCAATAGACCGCCGCCCGCTCCGCCGTTCGCAGTCAGGAAATTGACCGAGGTCTCCAGCGCGTCGCCAAAACCGATCCCGCTCATCGCGACCAGGTTGAGCGTGTCCGCCGACACATTGTTGGCGATGGCGTTCCCGTCCAGAATGGCGCCTCCCGCGTGGAGGGTGACCTGAGCGAGTGCGCCGGGCGCTGAGACGAGTCCCAGCGTCATGTTGCCCGTCGTGTTGCGCACATCAATGTCGCCTACCGTGGTGGAAGCGCTCACGATGAGTGCATTGGTCTCGCGGATGAAAACACCGCCACTGTTCGTCGTCGCGTTCAGTGTTGCGACATCCGTGTCGATTGTGTTTCCGGACGCACCGATGCCGGTGCCCGCCGTAAGCGTGACCGTGCCCCCGCGGAGGTCCACCACGGCATCGTTATTGTCATCCGTGATCGTTCCGAAGGCTGTGACGCTGACGGCGCTGTTGCCCGCATCGACGACGCCCAGCTTGACGTTGCCGGCCGTCGTTTCGAAGGTCAAGGCCGCCGTGCCCGATAAGGACAGCAATTGCGTGCTCGGGTCGAACGTGAGCGGCCCCCCCGTGAAGTTGATCGTCATGTCGCCGGCGTTCGTCTTGACCGCGATGGAGGTAAGCCCATCGACCTCATTGATGAAAATCTTGGCGGCGGGATCGCTGACGGTCGCACTCAGCTGGGTGGCGGTTGTCTCAAGGGGATCGGCGGCGGTTCCAATCCCCGACTTTCCAGTCAAGTCGACGAACTGGCCGGTGATGTTCATGGCCGCGCCGTTGGCATCCAGCAACGATCCCCCCCCGCTGTTCACGGTGACGTTGCCCAGCGCCGTGACGGTCTGGACGCTCAGGCTCGCGGCCGAACTCGTCAGCACGACATCGTTGTTCGCTCCCCCGGCAACGACGGACACCGCCGTGCTCACAATTCCTTGCGTCAGGAAGATCGAGCCGTTCGTCGTGCTGGCACTAAAGGTCTCGACCGTCGATTCAAGGGGATCGCTCGCCTGGCCGACCGCGCTGCCTGCGGCCGCGCCTTGTGCGACCAGGTTCACGCTCTGGGCAAGGATGTTGTTTGATGCCTGATTAAAGTCAATTATGCTTCCCGTGGCGGCCGTGATCGTGACCGCATCGGGGGCGGTAACGCTGTTGAGCAAGATCGGCCCCGTGGCGGAGATGGAAACGTCATGCACCCCGGAATGGGGATTCGTATTGGCAGGTAATGGATCGAAAACCACGATCTGATTGCTGCCGTCGATAAACGGAGTTTGGCCCCCCTCCTTCGCCAGGACATTGTTGATGGTCAACCCCGGACCGTTCGAATCGGCAACGAAGATGCCGCCGTCGTAGGTCGTGGCCGTGAGCGCTCCGATCGCGGTCTCGATTGCATCGCCAAGCGTACCGATCGCGCTGCTGGTCCCGGTGGTCGTCAGGCTCGCGCCATTGGCCGCGGTCAGGTTGACGGCCGCGCCGTTCCCATCGGTCATCGCGCCGTTCCTGGTGGTCAGAAAAATGAACGCATTGCCGGCATTCAGGGCGCCGAGCGACAAGTTGCCGGCGACATTCTTCAGGGCCATGTTGCCGTTGCTGGTGCTGGCATCCAGCCGGGTCGCCGCGTCGACCTCGAGGAAGTTGGTGGTGTTGACCCCGATCGCGTTGCCGGCGCCGGTCACGTTGAGCGTAACCACAGCGCCCGCAATATCCGCGACGTCGTTGTCCGCACCGTCCGTCAGACTGTTCACGGCGGTGAGCGACACGTCGCCGCTCGCCGTCACGATACCGCCGAGATTGATCGTCTCCGAAGTCACGCTCAAGAGGCCCGTGATCGTCAGGGCGTTGAGCGTGACGGTGTCCGTTGCTGCCTCGCCATCGATGTCCACGTCGCCGATCACCGGGTTCGCGAGGCCGAACGCGAGCATGTCCCCCATGTCGCCGAGGTTGATGTCGAATCGGGCGATCGGCGCGAGGGTCGTGTCGATGTCGAGCTGGGTATTGCCAACGGAAAGAATGAAAGCGCCCAACGGCGCGGCCGTATTGCCTGCAAGCGAGATGGTATCGCCGCCGGCCACGACGATCCGCACCGCATTGGCGCCGGGCGAAGTAACGGCGACATTGTCCGCCTCGCCGGCATCGGCCGTGAAGCTCAGCAGGTCGGTCGCTGCGGTGTAGTTGATGATCGCCATCATGCGACGATCTTCGAACTGCTCAAACTGCGGCCGGTAATTATTCCGCTTGCGCCTCAGGCGAAGTTGGCGTGCTAACGAGGCGTTTGATCGAGCCGCGACTGATTTGTGTTTCTTCGACACAGTAATTACTCCGCGTTTAGAATGTGTTGGCTCACCGAGAACTGGAACTCTTGAGACTGGGCGCAGCCAAGCTCCAACCGTCTACGTGGGGTGAGTCAGGGCGTAAACTCCAAGCCAGCGCCCTGCGTGGTGACGGCGCAATGAAAAATGAAGCGTTCTGAGGGTGTCGGTGGGCTAAGCCCGACAAAATAAATGGATGTTAAGCCAGAAAGGCAGGCTAGTCTGGGAAGAATGGATTGTCAATCATCGTTAACTCAAGTTTCTTGGGTTTGGCGATTTCGCCGGTTTCAAGGACATTGACGATTTTCAAGCGGTTCGGAGCCAGCGCGCAAAAAAAAGCCGAGTCAGCGGGGGCTGACTCGGCCTGAGATTTCCGAGAAAATGCGGGATTTGCAGTCTACCAGCGATAGTCTAAGCGGGCGGTCACCCCATCGAAAGTGATGGGATTTACCGAATTGGTCAGGCTGGCGAAGTTGTTGGTCTGAACCGCCTGAATCCACTGGTTCTGGGGAATGGTATTAAGCCAGGTGCTTACCATGTACCCGGTCGTGAGCCGCCAGCGTCCGCATTCGCTCTGCCAGCCGGCCCCGAGTTCGAGGTCGAGGATGCTGACAAGGCGGCCAGCCTTCCAGGTGGTA
>JBKJRG010000752.1:0-5171 GCA_046594805.1 Opitutaceae bacterium
GCGTTCATGGCATGGATACCGTTCCAGATTTTCGCACCCTCCTATAACAGTCTTTCCTACCTCCTGCTGGTAGGCATTGCCGCGAGCTGGATCACGCGAGAACATCGCTCCTTCCGGCGTCAGGTCTGGCAGATTTCGCCGGCAGTGGCGGCCCTCACTGTCGTGTATCCACCGGCCGGCGTCGTGGTGATCGCTTTCTTCACCGTACAAACATGGCGTCGCGAAGGTACGCGCCGCGCATTGGAATTGCTCGGCGCCCTGGTGTTCTGCGGGGCGGTCTTCGGCCTCCTGATGATTGGACTGCACGGGAAAACGTTTGGGCGCGATCTGCTGACCGCCCTGCAATTCTCGCGTTCTTTTCGCGTGGGCTATGCGGTCAGCGAGCCCGACCAGCTCGCCGGGGGCATCACCCTCCTCGTTGCCTCCGGCCTCTTCCTCTGGCGCCTGCGGCGCGGGGCGCCTTTCCCGTATCCGCTGGGCGAACGCAGCCATCCCGCCCTCCGCTGGGCCACGATTTTGCTGCTGTTGGTGGTGGCCGCCAAGTTGGTGGTCCTCAGCAGCACGTGGGCCATGGGCTACTTTCCCGCCGCGGGTTTCATTCTCCTCCTGATGCTGCTGGCCGGATCCGTCGAGCCGGCCGGGGGGACGGAGCCCCGTGGCACAACGACGACGCGGCGGGTCATGCTCACCGCGCTCGGAGCAGGCGGGGCGGTGCTTGTGGCGATGAGCATGAAATGGGCAACGGGTTTCTTCGCCACCACCGTGTACATGATCTTGCTGATGGGTCTCGTGCTCTCGCGGCCCGGTCCCGACGTGAAGCCAATGATGGAGCTCGTCATGCTGGGTTCCGTGCTGGCTGCGATCTTTGCGTTCACCAGTGGAAATGGGCTGCACAATTTCGGGATGGGAACAGCCGTGGTGCTGCCGTTTCTCCTGCTTTATGCGACGCGCCAGCTGCACGATCTCCCGCGGCCGAAGGTGATGGGTGTGCTGCGTCACGCCGTCACGCCTTCAATCGTGGCCCTGCTGCTACTGAATGCGGCGAATTATCCTTATCGCGAACAAAACAACTGGGCCGCGCTCGAGCGCGCGCAGGGTGTGCCGGCATTCGAGGGAATCTGGACGGCCTTTGTGAAGACGGATGCCGTGAAGTTTTTCCGTCAACTCGCGCCGCATGGGGAAGTGGCTGGGAAACGGCTGTTGGTGGCAGGGCCGCACCCTTGGGCCTACTTCGCCTTCCGCGCGCAGCCCGCCACCCCGATGTTTTTCATGCATTTCACCGGGGGCGATGCCGTGCATCAACTCGTCGCCGACCGGCTCTTCCTGGGCGGAGAGCCCGACGCCATCCTCATCACCAATCCGGTGCCGCCGCAAATCCATGCGAAAATCACCCAGTGGATGGAACAGGGCTGCACCGCGGAAAAGATCTCCCTGCCCCCATGGTTCACCCAGCGCTATCATGACTTGCTGCGTTATGAGCTCGGCGGCGAGGCCCTGCTGCTCCGTCGCGCGCCGACAATGCCATGAGCGCCCCGCGATGCTTCTTCGTGACCGGAGCGGCCGGTTTTGTCGGGCGACATCTTTGCCGCCGCCTCCGCGCCGCCGGCCACGAAGTCCGGGGGCTGGTGCGCCGGCCGGATGCCGCGCTGACTGAGATGGGCGTGGAAGTGATTCCCGGGGACTTGGGCACGCCGGCCGCGTGGCAGCAACGGCTCGTCGGGGTGGAGTATGCGATTCACTGCGCGGCCAATGCGTCCTTTGCGGGCCGAGGCGGATATGAACAGCCCAACGTGGAGGGCACGCGGTCCTTGTTGGAGGCGACGCAACATCCCGCCGTGACGCTGCGCCGCCTCGTCTTCGTCTCGACCATCGGCGCCATCGACCGCGCGGCGGGCGATGACTGCGCCGCCCCGTTGGATGAAAAGTCCCCGCCGCATCCCACTTCCGAGTACGGTCGCTCGAAGGAAAAAGCGGAGCGCCTGGTGCGCGATTCGGGAGTGCCCTGCTGTATCGTCCGGCCGGCCATGGTGGTGGGAGGCGACATGCGCCCGGCGAGCCACTTCGCCGTGTTTGCCCGCGCCGCCGTGACCAAGGGCGGGCTCGCGCGATTCAACTGGCCGGGGACGTTCAGCGTCGTCCACGTGGAAGACCTGTGCGCGGCACTCGAGCTCTGCGCGACCCATCCCGACGCCAGCGCCAGGACTTTTTTCTGCGCCGGAACGCCCGTGGCGCTGGGGGAATTTTTCGCGGCGGCACGGCCCGCCGCGCGAATTTCCCTGGGCTGGGCCGCGCGGTTGGCCGGCACCGTTCCGGCGTTGGTGCCATTCAAGCTCAAAGCCCTGCTGCTGCCGGCGCTCACCGCCTCGGATGCCCCGCTGCAGTTGCTCGGCTGGCGGCCGCGCTTTTCCGGAACCGAAGCGCTCCGCGCGGTCGTGGCGAGGGAAAAGGCCAGCTGCGATCCGCAACTCGATCCCGGCGGGCAGACCATCATCACCGGAGCGGCCTCGGGTCTCGGCCGGGCGCTGGTCGAGCAACTGGCCCCCCACCGGGCCAACCTGCTGCTCGTCGATCGCGATCTCGCAGGGCTCGAACGGGTCCAGGCCGTCCATCCGCGGTGTCGGGTTTACGCGGCTGACCTTGCCGATGAAAGCGCCGTGGCCGGACTCCTGCGTAGCGAACCGTGGCAGGCCCATCCCGTGCGCGAACTTTTCGCGTGCGCCGGCATGGGCATCCGCGGCCCCGTGCTCGAGGTGGACGCCGAAAAACATGCGCGGCTTTTCAAGGTGAACGTCCTCGCGCGACTCGCCCTGGCGCACGCCGCTCTCCCCGGAATGCTCCGGGAGCACTTCGGCCGCATCGTGTTCATCAGTTCTTCCTCCGCCTTCCAGCCTCTGCCGTACATGGCCTCCTACGCCGCGTCGAATGCCGCGCTGCTGATGCTGGGCGAAGCCTGGGGCGCCGAGCTGGCGGGCACCGGGGTCCGGATGCTGCAAGTCTGCCCCGGCGGGATGCAGACCAATTTTCAGACGGCGGCGGGCGTGAAAAAAATCAGTGGCGAGCGACTCATGGCGCCGGAAGCCGTGGCCACGCAAATCATCCGGGCACTCGCGCGGCAGAAATCCACCGTGATCATTTCAACGCGGGCGCATGCCATGGCCGCGCTTGCCCGCATTCTCCCGCGAGCGGTGTCGGTCGCGTTGTGGCGCCGCTTGATGACGCAGCTGCGCTGACGAGCCATGCCGCCTTCCTGTTTCATTTGCGGCGGAGGGCAATTCGACCACGTCACCCCGCAGTATCGCCGCTGCGGCACTTGCGGCCATGAAACGCTCACCGCGCACCAGGCGCAGGCGTTCATGCTCAATGACGCGCTCGATTCCACCGCGCCTGAGCGCGCTTCCTTCCTCGAACATTTTCAAGCCGCCGTGCTGGATCATTTCACGCGCGAGCGGAAACACCGCCGGCTGGTTGATATCGGCTCCGGCTCCGGCCGGTTTCTTTTCCAAAACGCCCGCAAGTTCCAGCACAGCCATGGCATCGAGATCACGCCGGCGGCGGTGAATTTTTCGCAAAAGAACCTCGGGCTGCACATCGTTGCCGACATCGCCGACGTGCCGGGCGAAATCGACGTGGCCACTGCCTGGCACAGCCTTGAACACTTTCCCGCCCCTGCGCTCCTCACGCTCCTCGAGCGCCTCCAGTCCAAAATCGCCACCGGAGGTTGCGTCATCGTATCCGTCCCCAACGCGGCCTCCTTCCAGTATCGGGTCTTCCGCACCCACTACGCCTTTTTCGACGCACCCGCCCATCTGCACCAGTTCACGCCCGATTCCCTCCAATGGCTGTTCGGCCGCCACGGCTTCGACCGCACCGCCGTCGTGACTTCGTGGCCCTACAATCTTTTCGGCCAGATCCAGGGGCTGCTCAACCTCGTGGTTCCCGGTCATAACCACCTTTATTACCGGCTGAAACGCGGACGCCCCCGTGCCTCCGCTTTCCGGGATGTCGTGAGCCTGGTCGGGCTGCTGCTCGCCGCGCCGCTTGGCACGGTGCTCGCCTTGGTAGAGGCCGCATGCCCGTCGCGGCAGGCCGTGTTGACTTACCGCTTCGAGAAACGAGCCTAGCGGCGAAGAACTTCGCGTGTTTCCCCAGGCCTCAAAGCTCACCCTCGCCCGCGCTGCGTTGTTTAAAAACGCGCCGGTCTACGTGCAGTACTATATCACGGCCCGCTGCAACCTGACCTGCAAGCAGTGCAACATCATCTACGCCAATTCCGACGTGCGCGAATGCACGCTCGATGAAATCAAGCGCATGGCGGACAATTTCCAACGTCTCGGCGTGGCGATGATTCTGCTGACCGGTGGCGAGCCGTTTATCCGCCAGGATCTGCCCGAGATCGTGCGCGAGTTTGTCACGCGCGGCATTCACGTCCGGATGCAGACCAACGGGCTCGCGACCGACGAGCGCATCCAGAAAGTCGTGGATTACGGCGGGCGGGACATTTCCATTTCGCTCGATTCGCTCTGGCCGGGCAACCAGGAGGAAATCAACGGCGGCTTCACGCGCTCGTGGCACGATGCGCTGCGGGCGATGGCCTCGTTCTCCCGGTACTTGCCGAAAGAAGGCAGCTTCGCCTCGTTCGGCTGCGTGCTGCAGCGGGACAACCTGGGGGACATCGAGGACGTGATTCGTTTCGGCACGGAGATGAGCTGGTTCACTTCCCTCGTGCCCATCCACGTCACGACGTTCGACAAGCCGATGAATTTCCGGACGTTTGACCAGACCAAGCGCTGGAAGCCGGAAGAGCTGCCCTACGTCGACGCGGTGATCGAGCGGGTGCGGGCAATGCGGACCGAAGGCTATCTCCTCTACGACTCGGATCAGTATCTCGACGACATCAAGCGCTTCGCCGCGCGCCAGCCGACCACCTGGCGCTCCAAGAACGATGGTGTGTGCGACAGCCCGAATCTCTATTTCGCGGTGCTGCCTAATGGTGATTTTGCTCCCTGCTGCGATCACCGCGTGCCGAAGCGAGTGTCGTGCCTGGATCCGCGCTTCCCGGAAATTTATTGGGAAAAGGAATTCCGCCGCGAGGTGTTGAAGGTCACCAGCGCCTGCCCGGGCTGCATGTACGGCAGCTATCCGGAGATGACCATCGCGATGCGCTACCTCAA
>JBKJRG010000890.1:0-4351 GCA_046594805.1 Opitutaceae bacterium
TCCCGGCGTGCCAGGCCGCGGGGTGATGCGATTGAACCCGAATTTGGCCTGGCGACTCTTCGCTGCGTCAGGGGCGAGACCGGTGGGTAAATCAACCTCGAGCAGCCGCAAGACCTCCGCGCCGGGCAGATGGTGCCAGGCCGGCGCGAGACTTTTCGATGCGGGCGGCGGGACGGGATGGCGGCGCCAGAAATTCGCGAGGAACCCGGTTTTCTTTTCGCGGCGAGCCCTGGGCTCGAGGCGCGTTTGGTCACCGCCATTTTTTCCTGATTGCATCCGTGATCTGTTCTTTGGTCGCTCATTCTTCCGGGCGACGGAGCACCATCATCGGCCGCCGGATCTGCTTGAGCACCGATTTCGCGACGGAGCCCTGCAGCGCCTGCGAGGCGCCAAGGCCGTGCGATGACAAACACACCAGGTCCGCGCCAAAGCTCTCCGCCTCCTCGCAGATGGCATCGGCGACCGTGCGATGCTCCAGGACTCCGACTTCCACCGTCTGAAAGCGGGGACCGGTTTCGTCGGGAATCAACGACCGCAGTTGATCGCGCAACGCGGCGGACGGGCCGCTTTTCGCGACATGAATGATCTTCACCAGTCCGCCAATGCCACAGGCGGCACAGGCAAACGGCACGGACGCATTGCCCAGATCGGAGAAATCCGTCGCGACCAGCACCCGGCGGAAGTCGGGGATGTGGGCGTCCCGTGGATCGAACTTCGCCGTCACGGGCACACAGACGACATTCGTGCCCGAGAGGTGCAGGACCTCACGCGAGACTGAAAACTGCGCCAATCGGCTCAGACCATGGCGTTGATGCGCGCCAACGGCAATGAGCTGGGCCTTCGTCTCGTCGGCAATCTCGACAATACACGGGCCTGGGTCCCCGAAAAACGGTTTCACGATAACCGGGCTGATGTCGTCACCGAACTGGTCCCGTACCTTCTTGTGCAGCTCGCGTGTGAGCCGGCTGTGGAGCGTGGGCGGGTTGACGGGCCGCCCGGGTGAGACGGCGGCCTCTTCCACCGTCGGCATGCGCCGGTTGACGTGGCAGAAGGTCAGGTCGCAGGGCGCGGCCTTTTGAAACGACTTGGCCCAACGCAGCACGACATCCGAGGTCGGAAAGAGATCGAGGGCCAGGAGAATGTTGAGCGGATCCTTGGTTGCGTCCCAGCGCTCGAAAGCGGCGGCATGGCGCACCACCAGCGTCGGCACCGGGGATGATTCGGCGATCCGTTCTGAAAAACTACCGACCGCCCAGCGGTCGACGGCTCCCTTTACGCCGGAAGCAACCACGACCAGTGCCGGCAGCTTGGCACGGATATGCGCGAGCAGTGCGTCCGATGCACCGGATCCCGCGAGGAGCACCGTCTCCACCGTGGGGCCGAATTTTCGCAAACGAGCACCTTCCGCTTCCAGACGATTCCTGGCCCGGGACGCGGTGGCGGCGTCACGCGCCGAGCACACGTTGACCAGTTGAAGAGACTGGGAGCGGCGAAGGGCGAACTTGGCCGCGACCTTTGCCGCCGCGCTGGCCTGGGGCGAAAAATCAGTGGCGCACAGAGTGAATGACGCGGTCGGGTTCATGGGGTCTTGGTTTACGACTATTCTGCCACATCGCTCGCCCCACGTTCTACGCACTTCAAGGAGAATCCTCCGCGTATTTTGCGCGGTGGAGCACCTCAGGACACCCGAGCGGACGGTTTAACCTCCCTGCAGTCCGCAACGTTTAACGACCCTGCGCAGTCGATTATCTCCGACTCTCGGGTCGGCCGGCGTGGAGGTCGCGAGCGCGCGCCACGGGACGGCTGGGCCGGAGGAGCATGCTGGTGGCAGAGCATTTCCCTCGCCGCAAACCACAGCTCGAGATCGTGCGATGCGGGACGCCCGCTATCCAGCCAGAGCGTATAGGCCGCGAGTCGAATTTCAGCGTCGGACGGCTCGCGCGGAGTGGCGCCGGTGGCAAGTTTCATGGAAGAGTCCGGGGGACGGTTCAGTTGACGGCGGATGCGAAATCGGTGGGCCGCCAGGCTGGAGACACCGTGTGATGTTTGTTGGAAGTTGCGGGCAGAAGAACGGGCAGCACGATTTTCTTCGGTCGCAGGAGCGACAACACCACCGAGCCGGTGAGGATCAGCACGATGACACCGAGTGAGACCAGCGTGTCGATCTTCCACGCCGTATGCGCGAGGAGCATCTTCACGCCGACAAACGTCAGCACCAGGCCCAGGCCAATCTTGAGGTAGTGGAACTTGTCCATCACCCCCGCGAGCGCGAAGTAGAGCGAGCGCAGGCCGAGAATCGCGAACACGTTCGAGGTATACACGATGAACGGGTCCGTCGTGACCGCGAAGATGGCCGGGATCGAATCCACGGCAAAAATCACGTCGGAGACTTCGACCAGCAACAGCACCACGAACAGCGGCGTGGCCATGAGGATTCCATTCTCGCGGACGAAGAATTTGTCGGCGCGATAATCATTGGTGACCGGCATGAGCTTTTTGAACCACTTCACGACGGGGTTGCGCTCGGGATGAAACTCCTCCTCGCGTTTCACGATCATCTTGATCCCGGTCAGAATGAGGAAAGCCCCGAAGACGTAGATGATCCACGCGAACTTTGCGATCAGCACCGTGCCGGCCCCGATCATAATGGCCCGCAAGACCAGCGCGCCGAGGATGCCCCAGAACAGCACCCGGTGCTGAAATTTCGGCGGCACCGCGAAATACGAGAACAGCAGAGCGAAAACGAAAATGTTGTCTACGCTCAGCGAATATTCGATGAGGTAGCCGGTGGTGAATTCCAGCGCCTTCTGTCCCCCCGCATAATGCCACACGCCGAGATTGAACAGCAGCGCGAGCGTGATCCACGCCACCGTCCAGCCGATGGCCTCGCGGAACGAGACGACGTGCGACTTGCGGTGAAACACTCCCAGGTCCAGCGCGAGCATCCCCAGCACGAAGACGTTGAAACCAATCCAGAGCCAGTGTGAGTCAGTCATGAAGGGGACCTCTGGCGATGCGATAACCGCCCCGCACGAATCACCCCGCGCGGGCCACCCGGGAGAGCTGGAGCTGACGGCACTGCCTCTGCGGTCGACGCTCCTGGCGCGCGTCGAAGTGGGGCGACCGGGCAAGCCAACTGCCCGCGCGGGAGGATGAAGTTCATGCCCCACGTTATCACCGCACGCTATATGCGACTAATACATAGTTTGACGCTGTCTGTTAGGTTAATGTTAAGTGTTTTTATCCGACGATGAACTGGCTGAATTATCATCACCTGCGTTATTTTTGGATGATGGCCCGCGAGGGCGGGCTGCGCCGCGCGGCGGAAAAACTCCACGTGTCCCCTCCGTCGATCTCGGCGCATTCCTGCCCGTCGAAGGCACCGGTCTGAGTCGTTCGCTCGACCGCTGGTTTCAAGCGTTGGGAATCGCGCCGCGCATCGTGGCCGAATTCGACGATCCGGCCCGGATGAAGGTGATGTCGTCCGCTGGCCGCGCATTCATTCCCCTGCCGAGCGTGGTAGCGGCGGAAGCCGTGGATCGCTTTTCGCTGCGGATGATCGGGACGACCGAGAAATGCCGTGAGCAGTTCTTCGCCATCACCACGGACCGCCGCATCCGCCATCCCGCCGTGGCGGCGATCACGCACAGCGCCGCGACGGCGCTCGAGGCCCCATGATGAAAAACCTGCCCGACCCGCTGTTCCTGTTCTTTCTCGTGGGCTTGGTCGGAGGCGTGCTCAAGTCCGACTTGAAGCTGCCGGAGGCGGTTTATCATCTGTAGAGCACGTACCTGCTGCTCTCGATCGGGCTCAAAGGCGGGGTGCAACTCGCTCAAACGGCTCCCACCCGCGTTGCCCTGCCGGTGCTCGCAACGCTGCTGCTTGGTGCCGGGATGGCGCTGGCGATATTTTATGGCGCGCTGAAACTCGGGCGCCTGAGCCGGGCGGATGCCGCCGCTTTCGCGGCCCACTATGGCTCGGCGAGCGCGGTGACGTTTGCGGCGGTTGTCGCCATGCTTCACCGCGACGACGTAGAGCAGGAGGGATTCCTCCCGGTGCTGCTCGTGATCATTGAAGTGCCGGCAATTCTCGTGGCGATCTTTCTGCACCGCCAGGGCGAGCCGCCGGGGCGCGGGGTGGGCTACCGGGAGATTGTGCGGGAGGTAATGTTGAACCGATCGGTCTTTTTGCTTTTCGCGGGCCTGGTGGTCGGTGTGATCGCAGGGCCGCAGCGCTTTGCGCCGTTCGAGGTCCTGTTCGTTACGGCGTTCAAACCGATCCTGGCGTTCTTTTTCAATTCGGGCAAACGCATTGCGGCGAGCAGCCCCATCTCGAGAACGAAGAACGCCAG